>JBAUWM010000265.1:0-4396 GCA_049583775.1 Nocardioides sp. | reverse complement strand
CCCGAGGTCAGAACCGGGTGAGCCACGCCCCCGAAGCCGTGATCCGTTCCGCAACGTACTGACGTCCTGACGACTACGCAGGCGAATGGCCGTTCGGCCCGATCTGGTCCGGACCGCTCAAGAGCGGCGAGTAGCCGCCGAAGGATCCGTACAGCCGAACGAGAGGGGCCGTGATGAACATCCGTGGATTGGTGCCGGACGACCGCGAACACCGCGACGTCTTCGTGCTCTCCGGAGGCGCCGCTCGTGGAGCCGTCGAGGTCGGCATGATGCAGACCTTGCTCGAAGCCGGGATTGTTCCCGATGCCTTGGTCGGCACGTCGGTCGGTGCCCTGAACGCCGCGTTCGTCGGCGGTCGCCCCGATGTGCGGCGAATCCACGAACTGGCCGAGAAGTGGTTGCGCTTGAGCAGCCGCGACATCTTTCCGGGCGGAGCCGTACGGATGCTGGCGCATCTGGCGCAGGGCCACCCCTACATCTGCGACTCGGGCGCGCTGCGTGCCCTGATCGAGCAGTGGCTACCCACCCGCCGCCTCGAGGACCTTGCGACGCCCGTTCGTATCGTCACGACGCCCCTGGGCACGGCGTCAGCGCGCTACCACTCGTCGGGCGACCTGGTCTCGCTGCTCCTCGCCTCGGCCGCGGTGCCCGGCGTCTTTCCGCCGGTGCAGCTGCGAGACGCCGACGGGCAGATCGGCCCGCACGTCGATGGCGGCGTCGCCGACCTGGTGCCGCTGAGCGCAGCCCGCGACTTGATGCCGAGCCGGGTGTTCGTGCTGGACGCGACCGTGCCCGCCCGCGTTCCACGGGGCCGGAGCCCGATAGAGATGGTCGTGGCGAGTCTCGGCGTCGCCTCGCGCGCTCACGGTCTGCCCGATCTCGGTGACGACGTCGAGGTGCACCACCTGACAGCGCCTGATCTGGGCACCCGGATGCGCGACTTCAGCCGCACCGCCGAGCACCTCGCGCTTGGCCGCCGGTCGGCGGCCACCTTGCTCGATCGACTCGCGCAACGCACAGACCGCGCCCCGACAGGACCCCCGAATGCACAGGAGGTCCCGCGGAGCGCGGCCTGAATGAGCGCGGCCTGAACTAGCTCACTCGCCGACGATGTCGGCGGCGCAGTCGGCGAAGGCCGACGGCAGGTCTTCAGACACGTCCTCGTCGTCGCCGCTGGGCTCGAAGTCCTCGTCGCCCTCGACGAACGCTGTCAGCGCTTCATCAGACAGCTCCGACTCTTCAAGCGCTTCGGCGATGCAGTCGACGGCGTCTTCGGGCAGAGCGTCGATGCCAGCCTCGTCACCAATGATGGACGAGCCGTCAGAGATCGAGTCCTTGATGTCGTCCTTGCTGGGGCGGTCGTCGCCACCACCACCGCAGGCGGCGACCAGCAGGGCGACTGAGGCCAGCGAGATGGTCAGACGTGCCGTCTTCGTGCGCTTCATGGGGGTTCCTCCCTGGTTGGCCGAGGCGGCCTTACTCGGGGCCTCGGCAAGTACCGCGACTGGCGCGGCGAACGCACTGGACGCTACTGACTCACCTGACGATTGTCGCCCGTGATCACAACTCGGTGCGGCGCTCGCTGGTGGTCTGGCGACCTTCCGAGTCGATCGTGTTAGCGACGCTGCGTGTCTCGCGACGCGAGTGCATGGTGAAGGCCGTGAGAGCGATCAGGGCGACGCCGACGGCGGCCATGATCCAGCCCACAGCGGTGAGGTCGACCTCATTGATCGAGTCGGTCACAGCCAACGCGAGCACGAGCCCGACCACCAGCAGAAACCCTCCGAATCCGTATCCCATCGCCTTCTCCTTCAGTTGGTGGCTCCGGCGACGCCGCCGGATGGCCGCGGAGGAGCCTGCCCCGTGATGGAGAGCGCTAAACCATGAGGTCAGGGACGAGCGGCCAGCAGAGCCGACATCAGCACCCCGGGAGCGTTGTAGGGAATGCCTACCTCGTTGGTGACGTAGTCGCGCGGGTCGTCGCGGTAGCCGACCTCGGCTGTGTCGTAGGGCCCCGGCACGTAAGGACCGCTGATGTTGTTGGCCTCGATGACACTCACCGGAGCAGGGCCGCCGACGACCGCGCCAGCCGGTCGAACCGCCCCCGTAGAACGGAAGGCCCAGTGGTAGGGGTTCTGCACGCCGTAGCCGGCCTGCCAGCGGCGGCCCCAGGGGTTGGCGCCGAGGAACCACCCCCACCCGCGCATGGCAACGCGCCGGGCGCCGGACTGTCCGGCTTGCGCGGCGAGGAAGGCGGACAACCCGCCGGCAATGACCCCCCGCACGGTTCCGAAGTTGTAGGGAGCGGTGCGGCCGAAGGGGTCGAGCGAGGCCTTGTAGGCGGCGTCCTGTCCCCCGGACCTCACGACGTCGCACGCCTGTTCGCGCTGTGCGTCGGTGAGTTCAGGCCGCACACCCAGCAGCCCACAGAGCTCGGCTGCCGGCAGGCCAGCCATCTCGAACCCATCCATCAGGACGCGGAACCCCTCCGTGCCACCCCCGGTCGCTCGATTGAGGGTCCCGAGCCCGAAGGCCAAGTAGTCGGCGTTCCCGGTGGCGAGCCCCAGCTCGACCTGGGCCGCGGCGACGTCGTCGAGCCAGGTGTCCTGCTGGTAGCAGCAGTTCTTCCAGGGGCCTTTGAGCTTCTTCGCGTAGTTGAACCACGCCTTCGCAGCCGTGACGAGCTTGGTGCGCTTCGCGCCAGTTGACGTGCGCTGAGCGGCCAACGAGAGGGCGGTCGACGCGATTGCTGCCACGTCGGAGCCACCGGTCTGGGTGGTGAGCACGTACGTCGGTCGGTTGCTCAGCTTCGGAGTGCTCGATTTGTCGTCGCTGGCTGGGTCGCGGAAACCGGCGTTGTGGTCGGTGTTGGTGTGGCCCACTTGCGACACGAACACGCCCCGGCGCGGGTGGGCCTTGAGCAGCCAACGCACACCGATGTCGGCGATGGCATTGAGCTGGTCGCGTCGGCCTGGGTGCACGCGAGCGGCCACCTGCAGCATCGTGGTGGCGTAGCCGATGGTGGTGGTGAACTTGAGCTGATCACCGGAGTCCATCCAGCCGCCGGTGACGTCGATCTTGGTGCCCTTCTTGGGCCCGTTGGCGATCTGCGACGCCTTGTCGTTGAGGTGGCTGCGCTTGTGGAAGTTGGACTTCTCGCGACCGTCGGCATTGCTGTTGTAGATGGTCAGCAGGCTGCTCAGCACGTCGCCGTACGGCGCGTCCTGAACGACGAATGGGTCTGACGTGGCGCTGCTGGGGCCGCCGATCCGCACCGTGTAGGTGCCAGGCGCCGTGAGGCGGGACAGGTCAGCGGGGGCGTTGTCGCTCCTGGGCGGCTGCGGCGCCGACGACTGGGGGCTGGCGGGCACGGCCTCGAGCTCGCCGGTGAGCGCGACGGCTCCACCGGCGCCGAGCACCGTGAAGGGGTCGCCGACCAGGTCGACCGACGAGCCGATGGTGGCGACCTTGACGTCGTCGGAAGCGCTGATCAGCGGCACCCGGACCGTGGTCGACGGTGCTGCTTCGGCTTTGCCACTCGGCTTGACAGCTCCGGCATGCGGCGCGCTCGTTGCCGCCAGCGCGGCCGCGACACCAACCACGAGGGCGCCACGAACGCCGTACTGGCGTGGGAGTCTGCTCACGACGCGCCTTCCGGGGAGGGGACGTGCGGCCGAGGGTGCGACGTCCCGTGCCCCGATTGTGCCAGCCGGCGCCAACAGTTGAGCCAGTTCGGCGCATACAGTTCGGTGCATAAAGTTCGGTGCATACATTTCAGGGCATACGGTTCAGGGCGCTCATGACTCCACTGCCACCGACCTTCTCACCGGTTGCCCGGCTCCGGCCCGTCTCGGTCGTCCAGGTCGGGACCGATCTGCCCGGCGCGCCGTACCTAGCCGTCGAGAGCGCCGTCGAGAGTGCCGTCGAGAGCACTGTCGCTGGCGCGACACACGTGGCGCTCGAGTTCGGCGAGAGTGCCCTGCGGGCCGTCTGGGACGGCCGCGACGTGCACCTCGAAGTGACGACCACCAGGCACGAGACGTCGACGCACCGAAGCCGCCGGTTCTCGCGCGGGAACGAACCCACCCGGCTCGCCCTGTCGTTGACCGGTCCGATAGTGACGGCCTGGGTGGCCGAGGACGTCGGCTGGGTCGCTCGCGCCGTGGTCGACCTGGCCGAGTCGGCACCGAGCCTCGACGTGCACGACGCCGACTGGCTGGCCACCGCCCACGGCGACGGAGAGTCGTGCGGCGTCTTCGGCCAGCTGGGGCTGCGCGATCTCCGCCTGGTCACGCAGGCCGATGGCACGCCCTATCGGGAGGCGGGCGCCTTCTTGCTCACCGCGACCAGCGCCGGACCGGGAAGCTTCCGCACCGGTCACTGCTCGGTGTGGGCC
>JBAUWM010000264.1:0-3055 GCA_049583775.1 Nocardioides sp. | reverse complement strand
AACTTGCCGCGCGCCGCGGAGTATTGACGGCTGGCGCGGGCGGCGTCGCGGCTGGCCTCTTGGAGATGCTTGGCCGCGCGATCGATCTTGCCCTCGACCTGGTTCCTCTGCCCCTTCACCTGCTCCTGGCGGTTCTCGAGGTCATCGTTGGCGTGCGCGAGGGGGATGGCGAGCGCTGCCAGCGAGACCACACCAACCACAGAGGCGGTGGCTCGCTGGCGTGCCGCGCTGGGGAAGTAGCGCACAAGTCAGCCTTCAGCGTTCGGGGAAGTGAACGCTCCGACGGTACGACAGCGAGATCAGAGTCTGAGGTATTTGCGGGTCAGTAGGAGTGTCGGAATGACGGTCAGGAGCGGTCCGGCGATGGCGACCAGGATCGACGTCTGCACGAATGCGTCCCACCCGATGAACGGCAGGGCGTTGATGTTGTCGTCCAAACCACCGATCAGAGCCCAGTGGGTGAAGGCGGCCAAGGCCCCCACCGAGAACCCCACTCCGACCAGCGCGGTCACCAGTGCCTCGAGCAAGAACGGCACGGCGATGAAGATGCGGGAGGCGCCCACCAGGCGCATGATCTCGATCTCCTTGCGTCGCGCCAGGGCCGCGAGCCGGATCGTGTTGGCCACCAGCAGGACGGCGGCCAGCACCAGCACCGCAGCCGCTCCCCACGAGGCGTACTTCAGGACGTCGATCATGGTGTAGATCGGTCCCACCAGGTCGCGCGCCGTCTTCAGGTAGCTGACGCCGTCGAGGTTGCGGACGGCGTCCACGATGCCGTCGTAGTCGTCCGGATCGCGCAGCGTGATCCACACCGACTGCGGCATGTCCTTCTCGGTGACGACGGCGTCGCGGCCCTCGAACTGCTCAGGACCGAGCAGCTCCTTGATCTTCTCGAAGGCAGTGGCCTTGGACTCGAAGTAGTAGTCGGAGACCTCGGGGTTGTTGGACACCACATCGTCGAGAGCGGCCTTCTGCGGCTCGGTGACCTCGCCGACACAGGCAGCGTTGTTCGGGTCGTCTGGCACGCAGAGATAGACCTGGATCTGCAGCTCGTTGCCGAGTACCTCAGCGGTCAGGTCGGCCTGCTTGCTGAGCATGACGCCGATGCCCGCGAGGCTCAGCGAGATGAAGAGCGTGAGCACCACGGCCAGGTGCATCGAGGCGTTGCGACGCAACCCTTGACCGAGGTTCGTGGAGATGTGACGAATCTGCATCAGTGCTGGAACCCGTAGACGCCGGTGGCCTCGTCGCGGATGACGCGGCCGTGCTCGAGCTCGACGACGCGCTTGCGCATCTGGTCGACGATGCCATGGTCGTGGGTGGCCATCAGGACGGTCGTGCCGCTCTGGTTGATCTGATCGAGCAGGCCCATGATGCCTACGGACGTGGCCGGGTCGAGGTTTCCGGTCGGCTCGTCGGCGATCAGGATCATCGGCTTGTTCACCATCGCGCGGGCGATCGCGACCCGCTGCTGCTCGCCGCCGGAGAGCTCATCGGGCATCCGCGATCCCTTGTCGGCCAAGCCGACGAGGTCGAGCATCTCGGGCACGTTCTTGCGGATGTCGCGACCGGACCGTCCGATCACCTGCATGGCAAAGGCCACGTTCTCCGAGACAGTCTTGTTCTGCAACAGGCGGAAGTCCTGGAACACGGTGCCGATCTGGCGGCGCAGCCGCGGCACCTTCCAGGTGGCGAGTCGGTTGATCTCCTTGCCGGCCACGTAGACCCGGCCCGTGGTCGGTCGCATCTCACGCAGCACGAGGCGCAGCGCCGTGGACTTGCCCGAACCCGACGGACCCACCAAGAAGACGAACTCGCCCTTGTCGACGTTGATCGTCGCCTGGTCCAACGCCGGGTGGCCTGGTCCGGGATAGGACTTGGTGACCTTCTCGAAGCGAATCACTGACCTGACGGTACGCGAACGGGCAATGTCAGCCTCCGTATGGTGTCGGCGTGCCCCGAACTCTGCGCCTGCTCGCTGCCGCTGGCGCGTTCACGGTGCTCGCGGTAGCGGCCGGAGTGGTGGTGTTCGGTCAGGACGAGACGGCCGCAACCGCTCCGGCGACCGAGGTAGCCCACGTCTCGCTGCAACAACTCGACACCACCGAAGTCACCGTCGTCCGCGGCGCGTTCTGCGACCGGATCGACGACGAGGCCGTCACGGCCGGGCTGGGTGCCACCGCCATCGAGGCCGAGTCGTACGGCGACGGTGACCCGGTGCGCTTCACCCCGCGAGTCGAGGACGTCGCGCACGAGTTCGGGTGCGTCTGGAGCCGAGGCGGTCAGCGGATCCGTGCGTGGGTGTTCGCGCCCCCCATCACCGCTTCGCGGGCCAACGGGCTGATCGCTCAAGCTCGCTCCACCCGCGGCTGCGCACTGGCGCCGGACGCAGCGGAGTTCGGCGCGCCGTCGGTGGCCCTGCTGTGCCGCACGGGGAAAGGTCGACAGGTCTCCTACCGAGGCCTGTTCGGCGATGCCTGGCTCTCCTGCTCGGTGGTAGGTCGAGTGCCTGATACCGAGCTGGTCGCGCGGGCCAACCGCTTCTGCGCGACGGTCGTCGTCGCGGCAGCAGACTAGGAACTCAGTTCTCCGCGGCCTTCTCGCTGCCACGGCGCCACCGGATGCCGGCCTCGAGAAAGCCATCGAGGTCGCCGTCGAAGACGGCGGTGGGGTTGCCCACCTCATAGCCGGTGCGCAGGTCCTTGACCACCTGGTAGGGGTTGAGCACGTAGTTGCGCATCTGGTCGCCCCAGCTGGCCTGCACGTCTCCGCGCAGCCCGTCGAGGTGCGCCTTCTCCTCGGCTTTCTTCAGCGCCAGCAGCTTGGCCTTGAGCACCACCATGGCGCTGGCCTTGTTCTGCAGCTGGCTCTTCTCGTTCTGGCAGGAGACGACCGTGCCGGTCGGGAGGTGGGTCAGTCGCACCGCCGAGTCGGTCGTGTTGACCGACTGGCCGCCCGGGCCCGACGAGCGGTAGACGTCGATCTGCAGGTCGCCCGGGTCGACCTGGATCTCGACGTCCTCGGCCTCCGGCAGAACCGCGACAGTGGCCGTGGA
>JBAUWM010000263.1:0-8568 GCA_049583775.1 Nocardioides sp. | reverse complement strand
GATCGTGCAGGCGCTCCCGTGGAAGCAGTCGGCGCCCACCCTAGAGGTGCTCGGCGACATCGATGACGGCGAGCTGGCGGCCGGATACGAGCTCGGCGGCACGCTCGCGGCCCTGTTGTAGCATCGCGCCACGTGATGCCTGGAACGACGACCGTGCGTGCCACGCTGCTCGTCGCCCTCGCAATCGCACTCCTGAGCGGCTGCGGTCCCGACCTCGGCGAGAACGTCGATCCCGACCAGGTCGATGCCGTGAAGGTGCCTGAGATCGGCGCCTGCCGGGTGCTGACCGTCGACGACGTGGCCCAGCCCACCAACGCGACGCGAACCATCGACTGCTCCTCGACGCACACCGCGCAGACCTACGCCGTGGGCAGCCTGCCGAGTGACTTCGAGGACGCCGACTACGACGACCCCGAGCTGGGTCAGTTCGCCTACCAGACCTGCGGCGGCAAGCTGCAGCGCTTCCTGGGGGCCGACGAGAGCCTGACGATGCGCACGATCATCACATGGGTCTGGTTCCGCCCTTCGGAGAAGGCGTGGGACGACGGCGCTCGGTGGTACCGGTGCGACGCGATCGGCGGCAACGAGATGAACGAGCGACTGCTCCCGCTCCCGGAGACTGCCGAGGGCCTGCTGCAGGGGCGCCCGGCCGATCGTTGGCTGGTGTGCGTCGCCGGGCCAAGCGTCGCCGAGGCGGCCAGGATCCCGTGCTCCGAGCGGCACGACTGGCGTGCGGTGACCACCATCAAGCTCGGTGAGGCCGACGACCCCTACCCCGGCGACCGTGCGGTGGAAGACCAGACCCGCGACTTCTGCTCCGACTCGGTGGGAGCGTGGCTCAACTACCCGGTCGACTTCGACTACGGCTACACGTGGTTTCGCGAAGCCGAGTGGGCTGCGGGCAACCGTCGCTCGGTGTGCTGGGCAAAGACGAGTGACTGAGACAAGTCGTTGATGCGCGCCGCGCCTGCGCTGGCACTGCTGCTCGCCCTCACCGGGTGCAGCGGCGGCGACGCTGGCGATTCGACGGCGACGCCGACCCCGCCGTCGTCAACCAGCGCGGCGCCGCCGACGGCGACGGCTGTCACGCCACCCGAGACAGGCGCCTGTTATCGGCTCACGTTCGACGCGGCGCTGTCACCGACCACGTCGGTGCCTGCCAGCAACTGTTCGCGACGCCACACCTCGGAGACCTACGCCGTCGGCAGGGTCGACAACGTGGTTGATGGCCACCTGCTCACCATCGATTCCGATCGAGTGCAGCAGCGCGTCGCCACCGCGTGCCCGGCCCGACTACGTCGGCACACCGGCGGCGCGCCCGACACGCTACGGCTCAGCATGCTCCGTGCCGTGTGGTTCACGCCCAGTCTGGAGGAATCCGACGACGGCGCTAACTGGTATCGCTGCGACGTGGTCGGTCTTACCGGCTCTGACGAGCTGGCGACGCTCGACGGGTCGCTGGCCGGCGTGCTCGACACCGCTGCCGGTCGGGAACGATGGGCGATGTGTGGCACAGCGGCACCAGATGCCCGCGACTTCAAGCACGTGCCCTGCGTTGAGCCCCACGAGTGGCGAGCGATCAGCGTGATCGAGTTGCCGATCGGGCGATACCCCGGAGGCCGACGCATCCGCGACCTCGGCGCCGACACCTGCCAGGACGACGCTGGCGCCATCGCCGACGACCCGCTCGATTACGAGTGGGGGCTGGAAGGTCCCGACCGAGCACAATGGGACGCTGGCCAGACCTACGCCAGGTGCTGGAGCCCCGACGATTGAGCGAGGAACGAGCTCAGTCGTCGATCAGGGCGAAGGTTGAGCGAGCGCGCGAGCGAGGAACGAGGTCGCGACCGCGCGTCGAAACCCGGTGGGACGAACGCCAACGTCGTTCAGAACCCGAGCTTCCGCAGCTGCTTCGGATCGCGCTGCCAGTCCTTGGCGATCTTGACGTGCAGGTCGAGGTAGACCGGGGTGCCCAACAGGGCTTCGATCTGCTTGCGGGCCACGGTGCCGACCTTCTTCAGCCGGGAGCCCTGGTGGCCGATCATGATCCCCTTCTGCGACGACCGCTCCACATAGAGGTTGGCGTGGATGTCGAGCAACGGCTTGTCGGCGGGCCGCCCCTCACGCAACCCCATCTCCTCGACGACGACCGCGATCGAGTGCGGCAGTTCGTCACGAACACCGTCGAGGGCAGCCTCGCGGATGAGCTCGGCGGCGAGGATCTGCTCGGGCGCATCGGTGAGATCGCCGTCGGGGTACAGCTGCGGCCCCTCGGGCAACTGCCCGACGAGCAGGTCAGCGAGCAGGGCCACCTGGTCGCCAGCGACCGCCGAGACGGGCACGATCTCCGCCCACTCGATGCCCAGCTCGGTGCCGAGCGCGGCGATGTCCATCAGGTGCTCGCCGATCCGGTCGGGGGCGGCGAGGTCAGTCTTGGTGGCGATGGCCAGCTTGATCGTGCGCTTCACCTTGGCGAGCTCGCTGACGATGAAGCGATCGCCGGGGCCGATCTTCTCGTCACAGGGGAAGCACACGGCGACGGCGTCGACCTCGGCCCACGTGGTCATCACGAGATCGTTGAGCCGCTCCCCCAGCAGCGTCCGCGGCCGGTGCAGCCCAGGGGTGTCAACCAGGATCAGCTGGGCGTCGTCGCGGTGCACGATGCCGCGAACGACGGTGCGCGTGGTCTGGGGCTTGTCGCTGGTGATCACGATCTTCGTGCCGACCAATGCGTTGGTCAGCGTGGACTTACCGGCGTTGGGTCGGCCCACGAACGAGACGAATCCGGACTTGTGCTCGCTCATGTCAACTCTCCTGGGCCGCGTCGTAGTCGGCCCAGATCTCTTCGTCGGACTTGTTGGCGGCCCGGCCGGCCCGCCAGATGGGACCCGGGTCGACTGCCCGGGGCTGTCGTGCCTTCACTCCGCGCCAGTAACCCATGACGTCGTAGGCAGTGCTGGGCAGCGCTCGATCGCGCATGAGGTGCTTGCGGATGGCGCGCATCTGCGCCGACTCCCCCGCCATCCAGAAGTAGCCATCGCCCTCGGGCCACTCGATCTGCTCGACTGCCTCGGCCAGCCGGCTCTCGCCGTCGCCCGGCTGGTCGATCCAGTGCACGTCGCTGGCGATCGGCAAGTAGTCGCCCAGGTCGTCAGGCACCTCAGCCCACACGTGCACCGGGACGTCGACCGAGGTCACGATCCGTGCCATCGCTGGCATCGCGGTGAGGTCGCCGACCACGATGAGCCAGGCCGCGTCGGCCGGCATCGCGAACGAGCCCTTGGGCTCGGTGACGATGCAGGTCTGTCCGACGCAGTCGGTGGCCACCCACTCGGTGACCAGACCGACGTCGTGCATCACGACGTCGATGGTCATCTCGGCGCCGTCCCAGGCCCGCACCGTGTAGTAGCGGCTTTGAAACTGGCCAGGCACGACGAGACCGATCCATTCGTCAGGCACGCCGGTCGAGACGAAGTCGGCAAGGCCCGGCCCTCCGAGCACCAGCCGGGTCAGGTGGTCGCTGACTCGAGCGCGCTGCAGCACCTGCGCTGAGTAGGTAGCGGCCCGGGTGCTCATCAGGCAGAGGCTAACGCTGCCGAGTCACCAGGTGGGTCTCAGGGGGAAGCCGTCGGCGCCGGCGTCGTCGACCTTCGCGCCGAGCACCTGCACCAGCTGAACCTCGTTGCGCTCGAACCCCACGCGGCAGGCGGCCATGTAGAGGCCCCACACCCGTGCTGTCCCGAGCCCGACCTCGTCGACGCAGGCGTCCCAGTTGGCCACGAGGTTGTCGTTCCAGGCAGCCAAGGTTCGCGCGTAGTGCATCCGCAGATTCTCCGAGTGCATCACCTCGAACCCGGCGTTCTCGGCGCTGGCGATGATCGTGCCGCTGCCGGTGAGTTCGCCGTCAGGGAAGACGTAGCGGTCGATGAACGCGCCCACTGGCGTAGGTCGGTTGTGGCTCCGCGTGATGCAGTGGTTGAGCAGCCGACCCTGTGGCTTGAGCTTGCCGTGCAGGAAGGCGAAGTACGCCGGGTAGTTGCGGATGCCGATGTGCTCGGTGAGCCCGATCGAGCTGACCGCGTCGAAGTCGCTCTCGAGCACGTCGCGGTAGTCAAGGTGGCGCACTTCTGCGAGGTCACCCAGACCGTCGCGATCGATGGCCTCCTTGGCCCACGAGGCCTGCTCCCGGCTCAGGGTGACACCGAGTGCCTGCACGCCGTACTCGCGCGCGGCATGGCGCACCATGCTGCCCCAGCCGCAGCCGACATCGAGCAACCGCATGCCCGGCTTGAGGTCGAGCTTGCGCGCCACGAGGTCGAACTTCTCGAGCTGCGCCTCCTCGAGCGTGGCCTCGCCGTGCGGATAGACCGCGCAGGTATAGGCCATGGAAGGGCCCAGCACGTGCTCGTAGAACTCGTTCGACACGTCGTAGTGGTGGGCGATGGCCTCTGCGTCGCGGGTGAGCGAGTGCCGCACGCCTTCCATCAGGCGACGCCAGCGCGGCAGGTGCTCCTGCGGGGGCGGTGGCGGCGGCTTCAGGTTGGCGAGACCCAACCCACGGATGATGGCGATGAGCTCGGTCGGGCTGGGCGCCCGGAACTTCGTGTGGTCCTTGATCCTCTGCATGACTTCGTAGGGGTTGCCGGGGTGCGCACCATGCACCACGAGGTCGCCAGAGACGTAGGCGCGGGCAAGGCCAAGATCGCCCGGCGCGGTGACGAGATACTGCAGCCCGCGCTGGTTGAGCAGCTCGAGGGTGATCACGGCGTCCTCGGGGCCCGCGGAGCTGCCGTCGTACGCCACGAACCTGACCGGGATCCCGCCCCGCATGAGATCTGCGACGACGTCGCCGATGGTGAGTGTGGTCATTGCTTCCTCACTGTCTTGTCGAAGAGAGAGGTGAGTCGGTGACCGGGGTCGTAGCGCTGCTTGACCTCGGTCAGCGCAGCGCCGCGATAGAGCCGGTCGAACGTCGCACGGTCGTAGAACGAGTCGGAGTAGAGCGACTTGTGCCCGCCGAGCTCGTGCACTCGGGTCTCGATCGCGCGGTTGCGCGGAGCCGACGGAGCCTCGGGGCCGACATGCACGGTGCCCCAGAACCCCACGTTGACGTAGAGATCGCCGGGGACGAGCGGGTACGTCGTCCACGTCCGGCGGGCCACCAGCGGACACAGCCACACGGGTCGCATACCGATCTCGTCGTCGAACCATGTCAAGAACTCCGCGAGCCGATCGACCGGTACCTCGATGTCTTGAACCACCCGCTCGCGCTGAGGACGGCCGGCCCGCCGGTCGAGCCGGTCGGCGACGTCGAAACGTCGGTCGAGTGCCAGCAACTTCATGTACACGTCGCTGCGGCGCAGGCGTCGTGGCCAGAGGCGTCGCACCACGGGGTGCTGGGCCCCGAAAGCTCCCGAGCACCAGAACCAGTCGGTGTCCCAGCGCCAGAGGTAGTCGTGAATCGTGATCCGATCGGTCTCCCGCTCCTGCAACGAGCGGAAGAAGACGTGCTGGCCGGTGTAGTCGGAGACAGGCCCCGCAGTGTCGGTCCAGCGCGCGAGGGTGAGGTAGAGCTCGTCGGGTGAGAAGGCCACCCCGTCGAGGCCGTCGACCACCTCGCCCTCGTGCTCGCCGGTGGCCACGATCGCGTCGATCGTCTTCGCGAGCAGGATGGCGTCGTGGAAGCGCACGTGGCGCAGGGCGACATAGGCCGGCGCCGGCTCGAGCTCGATGCGCAGTCGGGTGGCGTATCCGAGCGACCCGTAGGAATTCGGGAACGCGTCGAAGAGGTCGTCGCCGGGATGCGTGGTGACCACGTCACCCGCGCCGGTGAACACATCCATCTCGAGCACCGACTCGTGCGGCAGGCCGTTGCGGAAGCTGGTCGACTCGATACCGAGCCCCGCCACCGCCCCGCCGAGGGTGATCGTGCGCAACTGGGGAACCACCAGCGGGATCAGGCCGTGCGCGAGGGTGGCGTCGACCAGGTGCTCGTAGGTGCACATGCCCTGCACGTCGGCGATGCGCGCGGCGGGGTCGACCTCGATCACCGACGTCAGCCCCGAGACATCGAGGCCAGGAGCCGAGGTGGGGCCGCGCACTCGAAAGAGATTCGTGGTGCGCTTGGCCAGCCGCACTGGCGCACCAGCCGGGATGGCGGCATACGACGCCGCGAGTCTCTCGACCGCGTGCGCGTGCTGTCGCGAGGCAGCCGTGTCCCGAAGAGGTGCCACGGCCAGCAACATACTCCTGCTGGGTGACAACCGTGTTGCAGGTGAGGCAGCTTCAGACTGCGATCGAGGCGCTCACGGCACCGCGGACGTCGCCCAGATGAACGACGACGTCGGGGCCAGCGAAGTCGCGCACGGCGGAGCGGTCGGCGTCGCTCAGGGTCGTCGCTCCGCCGAGCACGACCGCGGCCTGAAGTCCGGCCGAGCCCGAGGCCACGGCCATCGCCACGCACACCTGGAGCGCCGACAGCTGCAACGAAGGCAGGTCGACGGTGGCGGCGGCGTAGGTTCGTCCGTCGAGGTCACGCACGGCGGCTCCCTCGGCGGCCTGGGTGCGGGCTCGGGTGGCGCGAGCCAACGTCACGAGTTTGGCGTCCTCGGTGCTCAGGTCCACAGCGCTCAGATCCACGGGGCGAAACTACTCGGTGGCGTGCAGGGCATGGAGCTCGGAGGTGTCCGGCGCGTCGACCTCGACCAGACGGATCAACACCGTTCCGATCTTGTTGCGCCGGCCAGCGGCGTCCTCGGCCTCGAAGCGGAGACCGTGCGCCTCGACGGCCGAACCGGGGATGGGTACTCGACCGAGGTGCTTGGCCATCAGGCCACCCACCGAGTCGATGTCCTCCTCCTCGACATCGAAGCCGAACAGTTCTTCGAGGTCGTCGACGGGGTAGCGCGAGGACACTCGCCACGCGGGCGTGGGCGCCTCGCCCACCTGCTCGACCTCGATCTCGTCGTCGTCGTACTCGTCGGTGATCTCACCGACGATCTCCTCCAGGAGATCCTCGATGGTGATCAGCCCGGCGGTGCCGCCGTACTCGTCGACCACGACTGCGATGTGCTGCCGGTTGCTCTGCATCTCCGACAGCTGGGCATCGACCGGCTTCGACTCCGGCACCCACGCGGCGGGGCGCATGACCTCCGACACCTGCTGCGTGAGCTCGACGTCGGGCGCCTCGAAGTCGCGGCGCACGATGTCCTTGAGGTAGGCGAACCCTCGGATGTCGTCGAGGTTCTCGCCGATGACCGGCACCCGCGAGTAGCCGCTGCGCAAGAACAGCGACATGGTCTGGCGCAGGTTCTTGAAGTGCTCGATATAGACGACGTCGTTGCGCGGCACCATCACTTCGCGCACGGTGGTGTCACCGAGCTCGAAGACGGAGTGGATCATCCGTCGCTCGCCCGACTCGATCACCGCGGAGGCCTCGGCGAAGTCGACGAGCTCGCGCAGCTCGGTCTCCGACGAGAACGGTCCTTCGCGGAATCCGCGACCGGGCGTGATCGCGTTACCCACGGCAATCAGCAACCGCGGCAAGGGCCCCAGCACCGCGGTGAACGCTGCCAGCGGGGCCGCGGAGTAGAGCGCGACTGTCTCGGCGTGCTGACGGCCGACGGTCCGTGGACCGACGCCGATGACCACGAACGAGACGATGAGCATGACGCCGATCGCCACCAAGTTGCTGATCCAGTGCGGTGTTGCCATCGCTTCAGCCAGCTCGAGGGTGACCAGCACGATCGCCGAGATCTCGCACAGCAAGCGCAGCAGGAGCGCGGTGTTGAGGTGTTGCGGAGCGTCGTCGAGAAGTGCCACCAGACGCTTGGCGCCGGTGCGCTCCTCCGCCTCGAGCTCAGCGGCGCGGGCTTTGGAGAACGCACCGATCGCCGCGTCGACGGAGGTGAAGAGCCCCGCGAGCAGCACCAGTACGGCGGCCCCGATGAGGGTCGTGATGTCAGAAGCGGTCATCGGCTGGTCAGGGTCGCTCGGCCGAGCGCCACTGCAGCAGCAACTGGTCCTGCAGGCCGAACATCTCGCGATGCTCGTCGGGGGCGGCGTGGTCGTAGCCGAGCAGGTGCAAGATGCCGTGCACCGTCAGCAGCTCGATCTCGGCGAGCGTGCCGTGGCCGGCCGTCGCGCCCTGGGTCTCCGCGACGCTCGGGCAGAGCACGAGGTCACCGAGCACGCCCTCGTCGGGCTCCTCGTTGACGAGTCCGGGTCGCAGCTCGTCCATCGGGAAGGCCAGCACGTCGGTGGGGCCTTCCTTCTCCATCCACTGCTCGTTGAGCTGGGCGATCGTGGCCTCGTCGACGGCCTTGATGCACAGCTCGGCCAAGGGGTGCACGCGCATCTCGTCCATCACGAACCGGCTCAGCTGGGCCAAGCCCTGCACGTCGAGCTCGTGACCCGACTCGTTGAGCACTTCGATGCTCACTGGCGCTCCTGGCGGGCGGTCTGCAGGCCGCCGCGCGCGTCGAACTCGTAGTAGGCCTGCACGATCTTGCCCACCAACCGGTGCCGCACCACGTCGTGCGCGGTCAGCCTCTGGAACGAGATGTCGCC
>JBAUWM010000262.1:0-5941 GCA_049583775.1 Nocardioides sp. | reverse complement strand
AACATCCTCGACGAGATCCGCCCCCGCGCGATGACCCGCGACCTCGACTGGGGCATCCCGGTGCCGATCGACGGCTGGCGCGAGCAGCCCACCAAGCGCCTCTACGTGTGGTTCGACGCCGTCATCGGATACCTGTCGGCGTCGGTGGAGTGGGCCCGGCGGCTCGGGGAGCCCGACCGCTGGCGCGACTGGTGGAACGACCCCGAGGCCCTGTCGTACTACTTCATGGGCAAGGACAACATCACGTTCCACAGCCAGATCTGGCCAGCCGAGCTGCTCGCCTACTCGGGGCGCGGAGCAACCGGGGGCTCACCGCGGACCTTCGGCGAGCTCAACCTGCCGACCGAGGTCGTCAGTTCGGAGTTCCTCACCATGGAGGGGCGCAAGTTCTCCTCGTCGAAGAAGGTCGTGATCTACGTGCGCGACCTGCTCAGCCGGTACCAGCCCGATGCCTTCCGGTACTTCGTGGCCTCAGCTGGCCCAGAGAATCAGGACTCCGACTTCACCTGGTCGGAGTTCGTGCGGCGCACCAACGATGAGCTGGTGGCCGGATGGGGCAACCTGGTCAACCGCACGGCCAACCTGGTCAACAAGTTCTTCGGCGAGATCCCGCCTGCCGGGGTGCTCACCGAGGCTGACGAGCGCGTGCTGGCCGTGTGCGAGCAGTCCTTCGGCGTGGTGGGCGACCTGATCGGCCGGCACCGGCAGAAGCAGGCCATCGGCGAGGCGATGCGTGCGGTAGCCGAGGTGAACAAGTATGTCTCCGACCACGAGCCGTGGAAGCTCAAGGGAGACGACGAGCGTGAGCGGCTCGGCACCATCCTGCATGTGACGACGCAGTGCATCGCCGACCTCAACCTGGTGCTCGCGCCCTTCCTGCCCTTCTCGGCCAACGCGGTGGACGCTGCCTTTGGTGGCAGCGGCGACATCGCGCCGATGCCACGGATCGACGAGGTCGACGACCTCGACGGGGGCCCGTCGTATCCGATCATCACCGGCGACTACACCGGTGCGCCGACGTGGGAGCGGCACGCGATCACCGTCGGAACGCCGGTGGCGAAGCCGACGCCGATCTTCACCAAGCTCGACCCCACTGTCATCGACGAGGAGCTGGCCCGGCTGGAAGCCTGAAAAAGTCGGCGATGCTGCCGATAAGCAGACCAGTGCTGCAGACGGGTCTGGCATGAACGAGTAGGTTCGCTGTTGTGACAGACGACACCTATGACTACGTGATTGTCGGGGCTGGCAGCGCCGGCGCTGTGCTGGCCGCTCGGCTGAGCGAGGACTCCAGCACCACCGTCCTCCTGATCGAGGCAGGCGGCGCTCCCGACGTTGACGAGGTCGCCATCCCGGCAGCCTTCCCCGCTCTGGTGAAGAGCAAGTGGGACTGGAACTACGCGACCACCGAGCAGAAGCAGCTGCACGGCCGCCGCACCGACTGGCCGCGGATGAAGGCGCTCGGCGGATGCTCGGCGATGAACGCAATGATCTACATCCGCGGGCACCGTGCCGACTACGACACGTGGCGCGACGAGTTCGGTGCCACCGGCTGGGGCTACGACGACGTGCTGCCGTACTTCATCAAGTCCGAGGACAACTCGCGGATGGGTGGACCTTTCCATGGCCAGGGCGGTCCGCTCAGCGTCGAGGACCGTCGCTTCACTCACGAGCTCACCAACTCGTTCGTCGAGAGCGCTGTGGCCTGGGGCATGAAGCGCAACGACGACTTCAACGGCGCCGAGCAGGATGGTGTCGGCGCCTACCAGGTGACCTGCCGCAAGGGGCATCGCTGGTCGACGTACGAGGCGTTCCTCAAGCCGGCGATGGCTAGGCCCAACCTGACGATCACCACCGACGCCCTCGCCGCCCGCGTCGAGCTCACTGGAGACCGGGCCACCGGGGTCACCTTCCGCCAGGGCGGGGCGATGCACACCGTGCACGCTCGCCGTGAGGTTCTGCTCAGCGGCGGCGCCATCAACTCCCCCCAGCTGCTGATGCTCTCCGGGATCGGGCCCAGTGCCCATCTGGCCGAGGTCGGAGTGACGGCGAAGGTCGAGCTCGGCGGCGTCGGCGCCAACCTGCAGGACCACCCCTACACGCCGATGGTCTGGCACACGAAGAACACGACCGATCTCGCGGAACTGGCCACGATCGGCAACATGCTGAAGTGGAAGACCCGCAAGAAGGGGCCGCTCACCTCGAACGTCGCGGAGACCGGCGGCTTCTGGCACACCCGTGAGGGCCTGCCAGCCCCGGACATGCAGGCGCACGCCGTGCCGACCGGCATCTACGGCGACCTGATGCGAGAGCCGCACAGTCGGATGGTCACGGTGCTGGCGACCCTGGTCGACATCAAGAGTCGTGGCTCGATCCGGTTGCGCTCGACCGACCCGTCGTGGCACCCGGCGATCGAGGCGGCCTACTTCGACGACCAGACCGACCTCGACGCGATGCTGGCCGGCTGCCGCCGGATCACCGACATCGTGCAGCAAGGTCCGATGGCTCACATGATCGACCGGCCGATGGAGCGTCCCACGTCGCCGACCGACGAGGACCTCATCGAGTACATCCGCACCTGGACGGCCACGACGTTCCACCCCACCTCCACGTGTGCCATGGGCGCCGGCGAGGACGCCGTGGTCGACCCCGAGCTGCGGGTACGCGGTGTCGAGGGACTGCGTGTCGTCGACGCGTCGGTCATGCCGGTCGTCCCGCGCGGCAACACGAACGCGCCCACCATCATGGTCGCTGAGAAGGCGGCCGATCTGATCAGGAGCAAGCGATGACGATGCTGGACCCCGCACTCGAGACCACCGCGACCTTTGACTCGCTGAGCCCCATCACGGGCGACGTGGTCGGCACCCACCGCGCGCACACGGCCGAAGAGGTCGCGCACATCGTCGACGTCGCGCGCAGCGAGGTCGCCTGGTGGTCGGCGCTCTCGTTCGACGAGCGCGCCGAGCACCTCAAGGCGTGGAAGGGCGTGATCACCCGGCGGCTCCCACAGCTGGCCGAGGTGATGCACCAGGAAACCGGCAAGCCGCGCGGCGACGCGATCCTCGAGGCCGCGTTGGCGATCGACCACCTCAACTGGGCCGCGAGCCACGCCGAGAAGCACCTCAAGCGCCGCAAGGTCGCCTCGGGGATGCTCATGGTCAACCAGGCCGCGTCGGTGGAGTACCGCCCGCTCGGGGTGGTCGGTGTCATCGGTCCCTGGAACTACCCGGTCTTCACGCCCATGGGCTCGATCGCCTACGCGCTGGCCGCCGGCAACGCCGTGGTCTTCAAGCCGTCGGAGTACACCCCCGGCGTCGGCGCGTTCCTGACCCGCACCTTTTTGGAGGCCGTAGGCCGACCGGTCTTCTCTCTCGTGACCGGGCTCGGCGAGACCGGCGCCGCCCTGTGCCGGGCTGGCGTCGACAAGGTCGCCTTCACCGGCTCCACCGCCACCGGCAAGCGCGTGATGGCTGCCTGCGCCGAGACGCTCACGCCGGTGGTGATCGAGGCCGGCGGCAAGGACGCCGTGATCATCGACGCCGATGCCGACCTCGAAGCCGCCGCCGACGCCTCGCTGTGGGGCGCATGCGCAAATGCGGGCCAGACCTGCACCGGCGTCGAACGGATCTACGTGCACGAGAAGGTCTACGACGAGTTCGTGCGGATCCTGGTCGACAAGGCCAAGGATCTGCGTGCCAGCGACTCGGCCGACACCCAGATGGGCCCGATCACGATGCCCAAGCAGCTCGACGTCATCCGCTCCCACATCACCGACGCCCTCGCCCGAGGTGGCCGGGCGCTCGTGGGTGGCGCCGATGCCGTGGGAGAGCGCTACGTGCAGCCGACCATCCTCGTCGACGTGCCGGAAGACTCGCTGGCCGTGCAGGAGGAGACGTTCGGTCCGACCGTCACGGTCACCAAGGTTTCCTCGATGGACGAGGCGATCGAGCGCACCAACGCGACGAAGTATGGCCTTGGCTCCACGGTCTTCGCCAAGAAGAACGGCATGGAGATCGCGGGTCGCATCCGGTCGGGCATGACCGCCGTCAACGGTGTCATCACCTTCGCCGGCATCCCGTCGCTGCCGTTCGGCGGCGTCGGTGACTCCGGCTTCGGACGCATCCACGGTCCCGACGGGCTGCGTGAGTTCACCTACGCCAAGGCGATCTCGCGACAGCGCTTCAAGCCGATGCTGGCACTCACCACCTTCGGCCGCACCGAGAAGGCCGACCAGCAGCTCGTGGGGATGCTCACGATGATGCACGGTCGCGGCAACACTCTGCCGAAGAGGCCGAAGAGGCCCAAGAACCGCTGATCCTCGAAACCGGTGGTCGAGCAGCGAGCGCCAGCGAACGTCGTCGAGATCCGGTGAGCCCAACGGGGTGGTCATGTGGGTTGCGGGGTCTCGACGACGCCGTCGCTCGTGCCTCGCTCCGGCTGCTCGACCACCGGTGGTTGAGGTGCGAGGCGCGCTAGCGCCGAGCCTCGAGACCTGTTGAGCGGAGCGGGGTTTCGAGGCTCGCTTAGCTCGCACCTCAACCGGCAGGGCGGGCGCCCTTGCGGCGGACGACGAGCGAGAGCACGTCAGGGGCTGCGCGGAAGGTGATGGCCTGGACGCGACCGTCGACGATCGTGAAGTCGAAGATCACCTTGGCCTCACCCAGGTGGAACCAAGCGCTGCCCGGTCGGTCTCCGACGAAGACGGGGAGGGCTGAGGCGGCGCTGCCGTTGAAGAACGCTGCTACCTCGCCACGCCCGTCGAGCTGATGTGGCGTACCCGCCAGCACGGCAGCGTCGTCGGCGTTCACGACTGCGTCGGGCGCCAG
Source organism: Nocardioides sp. (assembly GCA_049583775.1). Classification (GTDB taxonomy): domain Bacteria; phylum Actinomycetota; class Actinomycetes; order Propionibacteriales; family Nocardioidaceae; genus Nocardioides. The sequence continues at coordinate 1,118 of JBAUWM010000262.1, read as the reverse complement.
TAGCTGAAGCAGTCGCTCGAACTCGCCGCTCTTGGCGGCGGCCATGAAGGCGTCGACCACCTCCCAGTCGGCCAGACGATCCTCGGAGTGAGGTTGCGAGATCTTGGCGCGAGCTCGGGAGGCGAGCTTGCGGACGGCGGCGGGAGTGGTGTCGAGCAGCGACGCGATCGTAGGGAACTCGAACCCGAAGCTGTCGTGCAGCACGAACGCGACCCGCTCGCGGGGCGACAGCCGGTCGAGGACGACGTTGAGGGCCAGCCCGACTGTGTCGGCGAGGGCGACGTCGTCGGCGGGGTCGCCCACGATCTCGCCGGTCTCGAGGTCGTCGACGGGCACCGGGGTCCGTGTCCGCAACCGGTCGAGACAGAGCCGCGTGGTGACCGTGGTCAGCCAGGCGGGCAGGCTGTCGATCGGGGTCTCCGTGCGATGAAGTCGCAGCCAAGCCTGCTGCACGATGTCCTCGGCCTCAGCGTGATCGCCGAGCACCCGACTCGCGATCCCGATCAACCTCGGTCGCTCCGCCTCGAACAGGTCCGTCTGGTCCACGGCCTCCACCCTTCCACTCCGCGTCGATCACTTCACTGACGCGCGAGGTGCCGTCAGTGTGACCAGCTCGGGCCCGCTTCATGCCGCGGGTAGCGTGCAGGTATGGCCACGATCGAGTTGACCAACGACAACTTCGCGACGCACGTCGAGACTGCCGACATCTTGCTCGTCGACTTCTGGGCTAGCTGGTGCGGGCCGTGCCAGCAGTTCGCGCCGACCTACGAGGCGGCCTCGGAGGCCAACCCCGACATCACGTTCGGGTCGATCAACACCGAGGACCAGCGCGAGTTGGCTTCTCAGGCCGGCATCACGTCGATCCCGACGCTGATGGCCTTCCGTGAGGGCATCTTGGTCTTCGCGCAGCCCGGGGCGCTGCCCCCAGCGGCGCTCGATCAGCTCATCGACGGCGTGCGTGGCCTCGACATGGACGACGTCCGCAAGCAGGTCGCCGCCGACGCCGTGGCCACCGAAGGGAACGAGCGGTAGGCGCCGAGGCCTGATTAGTAGCGAGTGCGGTCTGGTTTGGCGAGCCACGCAGCGAACGGGTCAAAAGAGATCAGCTGCGGGCTGGC
>JBAUWM010000261.1:0-1986 GCA_049583775.1 Nocardioides sp. | reverse complement strand
CCATGACCTCGGCGGCACCTTTGACGTCGTGGTGCTGGCGGGCAACATCTTCCCGCTGCTCGAGCCCGACACCCTGGCGGCGGTCGCTGCGTCATTGGCGACACAGGTAGGCGATCAGGGACTCGTCGTTGCCGGTTTCGGCTTAGACGCGGAGCACCTGCCAGCTGGGGTGCCGACGGTGCCGCTGAGCGACGTGGACGCGGCCTTGGCTGACGCCGGCCTCGTCGTGGCTGATCGCTGGTCGTCGTGGGATCGCCAGGACTTTGACGATGCCGGCTACGTGGTCGGCACCTGGCGGCGCGGGTGACACACCGATGAGTTCCCGATGAAGATCGTGGTTCTGACCGGCGCCGGCATCTCGGCCGAGAGTGGCGTGCCCACGTTCCGCGACGCCGAGGGTCTCTGGGAGGGACATCGCGTCGAGGACGTCGCCACCCCCGAGGCGTTCGAGGCTCAACCGATGGTGGTGCACCGCTTCTACGACGCCCGCCGCACAGCGCTGGCCGCCGTCGAGCCGAACCCCGCGCACCATGCGCTCGGTCACTTGGAGGCGGCCATCGGTGACGACCTGTTCCTGGTCACGCAGAACATCGACGACCTGCACGAGCGGGGCGGCTCGACCGACGTTCATCACATGCACGGCGAGCTGCGTTCGGCGTTGTGTCGCGCGTGCCGGCAACGATCGCCCTGGTTTGCTGACCTCGCCGATCTGCCTCCGTGCCCGCGATGCGGCGTCACAGAGCTGAGGCCAGATGTCGTCTGGTTCGGCGAGGTGCCCTACGACATGGACCGGATCATCGACCAAGTCACTCGAGCCGACGTGTTCGTCTCGATCGGCACCTCCGGGGCGGTCTACCCGGCCGCTGGGTTCGTGCAGTACGCCAAGCTGCACGGCGCGCGCACGCTCGAGCTCAACCTGCAAGACAGCGAGGGCACGGCGTTCTTCGACGAGTCGAGGCAAGGCCCGGCCGGGGTGCTGGTGCCGGCGTGGGTCGACGACGTGCTGGCCGAACTCCAGTGCTGATTCGAACCTAACTCGACGCTCAGTCAGCCTTGGGCAAGCCGGCGCCGGATCAGCTGCTCGAGGCGCGGCAGCTCGTCGACGAGGTCGAGCGTGGGTGCGAAGTTGCGGATGACGTCGAGGTACATCTCGCCACTCTCGATGACGCGGGGATCGATGTGGCCCATCACCTCGAGGACGACGACGCCGTAGAGCTGCGTCCAGCCCTGCATGTAGATCCACACCAGCCCGCGCGACTCCAGTGGCACCTTCTCGACCTTGGCCGGGATCAGCGGCTCGAGCAACGCCTCGCGCACGGCGGGCGGCAGCGAATCGAGGCTCGGCACCGGGAAGTCGCGCTGGGCCCACACGTCATACATGAGGTCGGTCATGAGATGGCCCGAGCTCGCTGAGGTGATCAGTTCACGGCGCAGGCAGCCGGCGTCGGCGATGGGGTTGGCGAAGACCATCGCAAACTCGCTGCGGTTCGTGTGTGCCCACATGCGGAACTCGGTGACAGCAGCGATCAGCCGACCCGGAGCGTCATCGGCGTCCAACTCATCGGCCGCCGCGGCGAAGGTGGCGGTGGCCGCCTTGTCGATCTCGAAGGCCACCAGGTCGACGAGCTCTTGGTAGCTGTCGACGTAGCGGTAGAGGGCCGGTGCGGTCATGCCCATGCGCTGGGCCACCGCTCGCAGCGACACCTCGGCACCCTCGGCCAGCAGCTCGCGCGAGCTGGTGACGATCTCGGCGAAGGTCGCCTCGCGCTGACGTTCGCGGCGGGTGAGCGACGGGTCGTCGAGCTGAGTCACAAAATCTCCTGGACGGACGAAAGCAGTTGACGAGATCAGTTTACACCGTTTACGGTAAACGGCATTAACTCTTCTGAAGGAGTGTCACATGCTCGAACGTTGGGGTGCTGTCGTCGCCGGCCGAGCGCGCGCCGTGCTCGTGGTCGGCGTGCTGCTGTTCGTGGCCGCTGGGGC
>JBAUWM010000260.1:0-12383 GCA_049583775.1 Nocardioides sp. | reverse complement strand
TCGGTCTTGCCCACCAGGGTGCGCTCGCCGGGCACGTCGTTGGCGCCGACCGTCGCCGCAGCCGAGGCGTAGGCGGCGTCACGCAGTCCCATGATGAGCAGCTTGGGCGAGAGCGGCTTCTCCGTGTTCCACGCCGGGCACTGGGACTGGCAGCGGCCGCACTCGGTGCAGGTGGTGAAGTCGAGGATGCCCTTCCACGAGAAGTCCTGGATGGACCCGACCCCGAGCTTGGCATCCTCGTCGAGGTCATCGATGTCGTCGAGGGTGATGACCTTGCCGTCGGAGGTCAGGGGCTTGACGGCACCCAGCGCGGTGCGACCGGAGGACTCACGCTTGAACCAGATGTTGGGCCAGGCGGTGAATCGGTGCCAGGCCACGCCCATGGTGATGTTCTGGGCGATCACCAGCAGCCAGACCATCGCCAACACGATCTTGAACAGGGCGATCGCGATGATCGTGTTCTCCAGCGCGTTCTCCGAGCTCGCGAAGAGCGCGTCGCCGAGGTAGGAGCTGATCGGGAAGTGGAACCGGTCGAAGTCCTCGGGGTGGTCGCTGGCGACCTGACCGAGGTTGTACTCCGCGCCGCGGATGAAGAGGATCGCCGAGCCCTCGAGGAGGGCCATGGCCTCCACGAAGTAGGCGGTCCAGAACGTCGAGCCGAAGAACCGGCTGCGGCGGCCCTCGCTGCGGGGGTGGTGCCGCTGGCGGTAGATGATCAGGAAGACGATGCCGATCGTGGACAGCAGGCCGATGCCCTCGCTGACCCACTCGAACAAGAAGAAGTGGCCGATCAGCGGCAGCACGAACTCGGGGTCGAAGATCTGGAAGTAGCCCGCGAGCACCGCCGAGCTCAGGATCAGGAACCCCAGGTAGACGAACCAGTGCATGATGCCGACCCAGGTCCACTGGAGCATGCGGGTGTGGCCGAAGGTCTCCTTCAGCATCGTCACCGTGCGTCGCATCGGCTGGTCGCTGCGGCCGGGTGCCGGCTGGCCCTGGCGCATCACGCCGACCATCTGGCGCACGGCCCGAGTGAGCACCACGACGGTGACAGCGGTCAGGGCCAGCGAGATGACGATGGCAACGATCTGCATGCGGGACTCCCAGTCTTCGGCACCCGCGGAGGTCGCTGCGGGCGGTGTGAGCCTATTGCCCCTGCCTCTGCCAGTCAGGCTTCCCCAGGGGTGAGGAAAATCCTACCCGTAGGTAACTTTCGCCGCGAGGCGAGGCCGAGCGCCGTCGCACCTCATCGAGGCGGGTCGCCGACGGCGGCGATCCGGCGCGAAAACGTGGCGTACGTCCGGGCTGTGCGCGGTGGCGACCAGGTCTGCTCGGCCATGATCCGCAGCCGCGGCGCGATGGCGGCCGCTTCCTCGGCTGCCGTGGCCAGGTAGGGCACGTCGTTCCAGAGGTGGAGCTTGGAGCCGAGGTTGGCTGGAGACCGAGAGCTGATCTGGGTGTAGGGCAGCGCGACGTCGCCGTCGAGGTAGGCGGGCCCGCGGAACCGGTGCGGTCGCCATGTCTCGTAGAACGAGGCCAGCTCGGGGTGGGCCGGGAACGGCGGGTCGCGGTAGGCGAGGTAGGTGGGGTAGAAGCTGCAGTTCATGATCGGATGACCGGCGTCGATCACCTGCTGCGGGCTGCGCTGGGCGGTCTGGTCGCCGAGAGGGTTCACGTCGGTCCACCATTCGGCGACGACGTCGCGGTCGAGCCGGGCCACTGCCCCGCCGAAGATGCCGTCGGCCCAGGCTCGTGGGGTGCGCCCGTGCCGCTTGACCAGGGCCGCCATCTCGTTGAGGAAGTGGATGGTTCCGTCGTGAAAGGTCGCGCCACGACCATGTCGAGCCTGACCGTAGGCCGTGAGCTGCGGGTACCGGAGGTACTCGGGCAGCGTGAGGAACTCGTCGCCGCCCAGGTGCCAGTACCTTCCGGGAAACAGCGGGAGGTACTCGCGCACCAGGTCGCGAGCGAATCTGCGCGCGCCGGGCAACGTGTAGTCGAGCTTGCCGGGGTTGCGCTGCCCGAGGGGGTCGGTCAGCTGGAGCTCGGGGTAGTTGCGCAGGCCGGCGGCGAAGTGGCCGGGCATGTCGATCTCCGGCACCACCGTGATGTGGTGGCGTGCGGCGAGCGCCACGAGGCGACGGACCTGCGCCTTGGTGAGATGGTCGTCGGAGTGCACTCGCGGGCGCTGCTCGCTCTCGATCCGCCACCCGAGGTCTTCGGTGAAGTGCAGGTGCAGGTAGTTGAGCTTCAGCCAGCCCATCTCGTGGATTCGTGCCTCGAGCCACGGCGCGGGCAAGTGCTTGCGACCGATGTCGACCATCAGCCCGCGCTCGGGATAGCGAGGCCAGTCGCGCCCCGCGCCACCCGAGACCCGTCGACCTTGCGCCGCCAGCTGCAACAGCGTCCGGCCTCCGTAGTAGGCGCCCGCAGCCTGGTTGGCGGCGATCATCACTCGGTCGCCAATGCCGAGGCGGTACCCCTCGGAGCCCAAGACGGGGTCACGGGCGCGGAGCCGGAGCCCGACCTCGCCGGCGCGCAGGGCATCGCCGACGCGCACTGGCACGCGACTGCCGCTGAGTGCTGCCAGGCCCGCGGCGAGCAGGGTGGCGTCGTCCAGCAGGCGTTCGGCGTCACGGCGATCGATGACCACGGCGCACCCCCGCGCCAACAGGAAGTCGCCGCGTCGCGGCGTCCACTGACGAAGCCCAGGGATCGTGGCGGGCTGATGCGCGCCGGCCCAGCTAGGTGCAGCGCCGAGAACACCTGCCGCCCCCAGGGAGGCGAGCACGGTGCGCCGGCGCAACGACATCAGACGTCGATACCTGTGACGCGTCCCTTCGGGGAGAACTCGATCCGCATCATCACCCTGGGCTTGCCGGGAGCCTTGGCGCACACGCCGAACGTGTTGCCGAGGCGCTCGAACGGCTGGCCAACCCTGCGCATCACCTGCTCGGTGGTCATGCCGCGGCGGATCTGCTTGGTCACGGTCGCGACCTGCTGGCGCAGCCCGGGGTTGCGGCACGAGTCGGCAGCGATGCCCTCGGCGCGCTCCCACATCTGCAGGTAGGCCTCGGCGCCGCGGCTCATGTCGTCGAAGATCGCCGGGCCGTCCTTGACCGAGGTGGCGCTCGCGACCTTGGTGAGGTCTTCGACCCAGTCGGGATACATCCCGTACTGCGCAACGCCGTCCTTGTTGATGTCGAAGACCCGTTGTCCGGTGCGCTGGCGATCGATCGTGATACCGCCGATCCCGGTGAACGGGTAGTTGACCTTGTTCGCCACGTTCGCGCCGCGAGCCGCGCCCTGCGCGCCGAGGCCGTTGATGTCGGCGCCGAAGCCGATGCCCCAGTAGTAGCGCTGGTCGGCCCAGCCGACGTGGGTGCGCCACTTCTCGACGAACGACGTCGAGCTGCCGGCATAGGGCGTGATGAACCCGCCCTGCTCGTAGAAACGTGGGTAGGCATCGGGCGTCGACCAGGAGTGGCTCGAGAGCACGCCGGGGTAGTTGAGCTTCTCGGTGAGGTCGAGCGAGGTGTTGCGGGCCTTCACGCTGAGGTGGTCGGGGTCGTAGATCATGTTCCTCTTCACCATCTCGCGGATGGTGTGCTCGCCCAGCGAGGTGAGCCCGCGGTCGTTGCAGTGCGCGGGCGGGGCGTAGATCGGGATCGCCGGCAGCGCGGGACCGAACAAGGAGCCGATCGCGCCGAAGAGAGCGTCCTGCTGCTCGGCGGAGATCTCCGGGAAGGTGATTTGCGGGTTGTCGGCGGAGACGCCGTCCTCGGGGTCGCAGGCCTTCATGTCCCAGAAGGTGCCGGTTTCGAGGAAGTTCGCGCCGTTGATGATCAGGCCGGTCTCGCCCCCGTCGCCGGCCACACCGCCGAGGGCATTGTCGAACTTGTTCACCAGCTCCATCTGGCGCACGCCCATCTTGTGCATCTGCCCGATCTGGCGGGTGATGTCTTGTTTGGTGCAGGCGGCCACGTCGGTGGTGAGCACCTGCTTGAACGTGCAGCCGAACGGCACGCTCGTCTCGATGCCCATGATCACTGCCATCTTTCCGGCGTTGATCACGCGGCGAGCCTCGAACGGCGTGCGCACGATGCGATAGAAGCCCTTGCCCGGGCCGCCGAACTGGGCGTCGATGTAGTCCTGGAAGTTGAACATCTGGCGCGCCTGGAGACGGATCGAGTCCATGTCGTCGCAGCTGTTGCGCTTGAGCGGGTAGATCTCGCACAGCTTGTTGTTCTCGACCAGCAGGTTGACGAACAGGCGCTGCCCGCCGCGCCAGGCCCGCTCCATCCACTTGTAGTACGTGCCCTCGTGGGTGAGCGACTCGGGCGCTGGCCAGTCCTTGAACGTTGGCCAGCCGACCGGGTCGTGCGTGGGCTCGCCCGAGAGGAACGTCTCGAGGAGGGCGCCGTTGCCGCCGGTGAGGGTGTGGTCGGCACAGTCGACCAACGCCTTGGTGATGCCGTACTTGTGCCACGGTCGTCCGCAGTGGATCGAGCCGCCCAAGAACTCGAACGCCATGCCGTGGGTGTGGGCGTCGACGAACCCGCGCACCTCTTGGAACGGCGAGACACCCGCATGCGGGTTGCCGGCGATGTCGATCTGCGACTCGGGGAACTCGGTGCAGCCGCGTGCACGAGTCAGGGAGATCGCGCTCGGCAGGCCTTGGAGCGAGAACGTCGAGCCCTGCTGGGTGAGGTAGAGGCTCGAGGAGCGCAAGCCCAAGCCCTTGCCCACGGGCACGGCCTTCCACTCGGCGCCGAGGCTCGGCTCACGGTCGAGCCCGAGGCCACCGGTGGTCGCGAGGTACTGGCGGTTTTTGCTGTAGAGCAGGTAAGTGCCGAGGTCGGTGGCCTTGAAGTAGAACGGTGCACCCGAGCCGACCCGGTAGCACCCGTTAGCCATGGCGTAGCGGTTCTCCGGCTTCTGCAGTCGGGGAGACGAGATCTGCGCGGTCGTCAGCTTCGGGTCGGGAAGGCGGCGCTCGGAGGCGACGTAGGCAGCAGCGCGGCGAGCCTCGGCCGCGGTCGTCGGGTCGGCGGCGTCCTTGCCGGACTCGCCACCGCGGGCGAGAGCATCGTTGAAGCGCGCGTCGTGCGTGTGGAACGGCGCCCCCACGGGGTCGACGTGCGGGAGCCCCGCGGCGGCCTTGAACAGCTCGTTCTGCTCACGCATCGACAGCGAGCGGGTCTCTCCCGACGTGGGGAGCGAGAGGGCAACGACGATGAACGCGAGTGCCACCCCCAAGGTGGCGACGACGTGCAGACGCGCGTGGCGGCGAGCGAGGGGGGACATGCGGCTCCTCTAGGTGCAGCTGGGACGGCGACATCGCCGTCGTTCGCGCAGCCTAGATCGGTTGCGACACCGCGTCACGGGAAAGCGCCCGACTTTCCGTCAGCGATGACATCCGCGCGTCCTAAAGTCGGCGGACCCGCTCTCGGTGGTTGGAGACGTTGCCATCCTTGATGTCGGAGCGCTTGGTGCCCCGCAGCTCGTCGATCTTGCGGTCATTTCCGGTCACCGGATCGGTCTCGACCCGGGTCTCGCTCTCGAACGAGTGCGACTTGCCGGTGTTGCGGTAGAACTGGAAGAGGCCCGCGTAGACCGCGATACCGCCCAGTGGTCCGGCCAGGAGCAACAGGGCGATCCCGTTGCCGTCGGACTCCATGACGGTCAGCCAACCGGCCAAGAGCGCGATCACAACGCCACCGCCACGACCGCCAGGGCGACGGCTTCGAGCACGCTGCCGACGGCGATCGCAGCCGTGAGCAACCGCGCTTGGGAGACCGGGACACTGCCCATCGTCTCGCCGGTCCGGCCGTTGACGGCGATGTAGTGCACCATCCCCTGCTTCTTCCCGTCGGCTTGGTAGTAGGAGTAGAGCCACACCGGCAAGTACATCGAGACCCACCGCGTGCCGTGCACGTCCAGTCCCTCGGCTTCCCAGCGCACGCCGCGGTTGTAGTTGGCCACCGAGGCAGCGGCCTGCGACCGGGCAATCGAGAGCAGCTGGTGCTCGAGTTGCGGCACCATCGCCGCGACATCCTGATTCCGCCGTTCGGACGTGAAGCCGGCCAAGTAGTTCGCGTTCCAGCGCACGGCCTTCTCGGTGTCGAACGGGAGGATCGTGTTGATGACGTTGTTGGTGTTGACGAGGGTGTTGAGGTCAGCCCGGTCAGCTGCCGACTCCATGGTCAGGTCGTCGACGGTGAAGTGGAGCGCCCGCTCGACCTGGTAGACGTCGGCGTCGTAGTAGGTCTCCTTGTTGTCTCCGGTGCCCCTGGTGTAGCGGCGGATCAGCACCTCTCCCTGTCCGTGCAGCTCGGCGCTCACCTTGCCGTCGATCACCATGTAAGGGAGGTAGGCCCCCACGACGTTCTCGGGCACGAACTCCTTGATGAATCGACGGTGGGCGAACAAGCGTCGCTTGCCGGCGAACGCCCGGATCTTGGCCAGTGCGTCTTCTCGGCTGATGCCGAACGGCAGGACGGCGTCGGGCACCGCCCCGTTGGGCACCTGCTCGTTGACCGTGAGCACGTGGCGACACCAGTGGCAGCGCGACGACGTGGCCTCGGCCGTGTTGACCACCACCTCCGACCCGCAGCCCGCGCACTTCATCGTCAGCACCCCAGCCGCGGTGGCGTCGATGTCGGTGGCACCGGAACCGATGATCGTGCCCTCGAGGTCGTCAAGCGCCGTCTGCGACACCAGCGGCTCGATCGAGTCTTCGGTCCACTCGTGGCGGCAGAAGAGGCACACGAGCATGCCGGTCGAGACCCGCAGCTGGATGTCGGTCGATCCGCACTTGGGGCAGCGGTTGAGGCCGTCGGCCAGTCGAGTGTTCTCTGTGTCGATCACCGGTGGTGCGCTCGGAGCTGCATCCGCGATGGGGTCGGGGATGGCGTCCGTGGCGTCGGGAACCTCGGGTGGCGTGATGGGGTCCTCCATGATGCGTGCTGGGTCTCGTCAGGGCCGCCGGCTAGAGGCCCAGGGCCTTGGCCTTGAGCGCGTCGTAGTCCTCTTGGGTGATCAAGCCGGCGTCGAGCATCTCCTTGGCCCTCGCCAACGTGGCCATCGGGTCTTCCTCAGCGGCCGCGGGGGCTGCCGGCGCCGCCGGGGCTGCCGGCTGGGCTGGCGTGGACTGCCCGCCGACACCGGGCACCGGCTGCTGCAGGCCACCGATACCGGTGGCGCTGCCGGCCATGCCCATGCCGATCAGGCCGCCCGGCCCAGCGTTCTCGCCGGCTGACTCGAACCCCGCGGCCACGGAGGCCTGCAGGTTGGAGTTGCCGCGGGCGCCGGAGAGCGCGTCGGCGCGCTGAACGTTGCGCAGCAGCTCGCGGGTGGCCTCGTCGTACTCGATCGAGATGATGGCGGTAGAGACGATCTGCAGGCCGCGGCCCGAGCTCCACTGGTAGTTCTCCTCGACCGCGGCCGACAGGCTGCGCGCGAAACCGATGGAGTCCTGCTGGATCTTCGAGATCCGGTTCCCCTTCGCGGGATCGTTCGTGTACATCGAGAACGCGGGGGCCAGCGATCCGACCACTTCGTTGAAGAGCTGGCTCGCGGCGTCGTTGTCGATGTCGGTGAAGTCGAAGACCTTGCCGGGCTCGAGGTAGGTGGCCGGCACGAACGACCGGACGAAGAGGATCGGGTCGAGCACCTTCAGGGTGTAGGTGCCGCGGGTGACCGCGCCGACCTGGGCGTTCATGTAGGCGTCGTCCCAGTAGATCTCTGACTGGGTGCCGAAACGGTTGTTCGGCAGTTCCTTGAGCGTCACGAAGTAGGCGCGTTGTTGTGAGCTGGGGCGGCCGCCGAACTTGAAGCGCTCCCACGAGGTCTTGATGAGCGGGCTGACGATCCCGTCGCCGTCGAAGATCGACTGGGAATCCTGCGCGTCGGAGTCCCACTCGTAGGCGCCGGGCTCGGCGGCGAAGCCGGTGATGGCGCCGTCCTGCATCAGGAGCAGGCCGTAGCCCTCAGGCACCACGATCTTGCTGCCGTTGGTGATGACGCCGTCGGAGGCCTTGGTGTTTGAACCTCGGCCCGCGTTCTCACCTCGCGCGACGGCCGAGAAGAGGGCTGCCGTGGGCGGAAGCCCCTCCGGGACGGTGTAGAAGTCCTTCCACTGGTCGGCCAAGGTGCCGCCGAGCGCGCCGATTGCAGCCTGAATGAGTCCCATGGGGGAGTCCTCCGTCTCGCGGGGTGAGGTGGCTCCAGACAGTAGTGCCGCGATGGTGGCTGCGGCAGGGGTCTCGGGGCTACGGGTGGCCACGGACCCCTGCGTCGCGTTGGATGAGGCGATGACCACGGTGCTGCTCGGCGATGGACCAGTGACGTTTCCGGATCTCGTTGCGGTGGCGCGCGGGGGCGCCGCTGTGAGCCTGTCGCCATCGGCGCTCGGGGCGATCGCGCGGTCTCGGGCTGTGATCGACGAGCTGGCGGCGGCGCCGACGCCGGCATACGGCGTCTCGACCGGTTTCGGGGCGCTGGCCACGCGACACATCCCCACTGAGATGCGCGCCCAGCTGCAGCGCTCCCTGGTGCGTTCGCACGCGGCCGGCTCGGGCCCAGAGGTCGAGCGCGAGGTGGTGCGTGCGCTGATGACGCTGCGCCTGGCGACGCTGGCCACCGGGCACACCGGGATCCGCCCCGAGACGGCGCAACTGATGGCAGACCTGCTCTCGCACGGCATCACGCCGGTGGTGCACGAGTACGGCTCGTTGGGGTGCTCGGGCGACCTCGCGCCGCTCTCGCACTGTGCGTTGGCGTTGATGGGTGAGGGCAGCGTCCGCGACGCGACTGGAGAGCTGATGCCGGCAGCGACCGCGCTGGCTGCGGCTGGGCTCACCCCGGTCGAGCTCGCGGCGAAAGAAGGGCTCGCCCTCATCAACGGCACCGACGGCATGCTCGGCATGCTGGTGCTCGCCATCGAGGACCTACGGATGCTGCTCAAGACCCTCGACATCGCCGCCGCGATGTCGGTCGAGGCCCAGCTGGCCACCGACCGGGTGTTCGCCGCAGAGCTGCAAGCGCTGCGTCCGCACCCGGGGCAGGGTGACTCGGCCGCCAACCTGGTGCGCATCCTCGCCAACTCCGGCGTCGTCGCGTCGCACCGCGGACCTGACTGCAACCGCGTTCAGGACGCCTACTCGCTGCGGTGTTCGCCCCAGGTGCACGGGGCCGCTCGCGACACCGTCGCGCATGCCGCGACGGTCGCCGAGCGCGAGCTGGCCTCGGCGATCGACAACCCGGTCGTGCTGCCGGACGCCGAGGGCGGTGCGCGGGTGGAGTCCAACGGCAACTTCCACGGTGCGCCCGTCGGCTACGTGCTCGACTTCCTCGCGATCGTCGCTGCCGACGTGGCCTCGATCAGCGAGCGGCGCACCGATCGGTTTCTCGACAAGGCCCGCAACCACGGCCTACCGCCCTTCTTGGCATTCGACCCGGGCGTCGACAGTGGGCACATGATCGCGCAGTACACCCAGGCCGCGATCGTGTCGGAGATGAAGCGGCTCGCGGCCCCGGCCTCGGTCGACTCGATCCCCTCCAGCGCGATGCAGGAGGACCACGTGTCGATGGGGTGGTCGGCGGCGCGCAAGTTGCGGCGCTCGGTCGATGGGCTCACTCGCGTCGTGGCCATTGAAGTGCTGACGGCCGCGAGGGCGCTCGACTTCCGGGTCTCGACAAGCTCGACCACCGGCACGACAGGCTCGACCACCGGCACGACAGGCTCGACCACCGGCATGACGCCCTCGCCGGCTACCGGCGCGGTCGTCCGCCTGCTCCGCGACGCGGGAATCGAAGGTCCCGGGCCCGACCGCCACCTCTCACCCGAGATCGAGACTGCAGTGGGCCTGGTGGCATCGGGCGCCGTGGTGTCCGCCGTCGAATCAGTGATCGGAGAACTGTCATGACCGAGCCCAACCACCGCCTGCCCATTCGTGCCGCCCGCGGCACCGCGCTGACGGCCGGCTCCTGGCAGACCGAGGCACCCCTACGGATGCTGATGAACAACCTCGACCCCGAGAACGCTGAACGGCCCGAAGACCTCGTCGTGTACGGCGGCACCGGCAAGGCCGCGCGCGACTGGCCGTCGTACGACGCTCTGGTCCGCACGCTGAGCACCCTGAAGGACGACGAGACTCTGCTCGTGCAGTCGGGTCGGCCGGTCGGCGTCATGCGCACGCACGCGTGGGCGCCGCGGGTGCTGATCGCCAACTCGAATCTGGTGGGCGACTGGGCCAACTGGGAAGAGTTCCGTCGTCTCGAGGACCTCGGCCTCACGATGTACGGCCAGATGACGGCCGGCTCGTGGATCTACATCGGCACCCAAGGCATCCTCCAGGGAACCTTTGAGACCTTCGCCGCGGTCGCCGACAAGCTCGCCCGAAGGGCCGCCTCGGTGGCTGAGGAGCCGCGAGGCACGAGCGGCGTCTCGAAACCCGGTGGCACCCTCGCCGGCACGATCACCCTGACCGCGGGGCTCGGCGGCATGGGAGGTGCGCAGCCGCTCGCAGTGACCATGAACGACGGCGTCGCGATCTGCGTCGACGTCGACCAGGCGCGAATCACTCGGCGCATCGAGCACCGCTACCTCGACGAGCAGGCTGACTCGGTGGAGGACGCCGTCGCGCGGGCGGTCGCGGCACGGGACGCGCGGCGTCCGCTGTCGATCGGGTTGCTCGGCAACGCGGCCGAGGTGTTTCCGCGACTGCTGGAAATGGGGGCGCCGATCGACGTGGTCAGCGACCAGACCTCGGCCCACGACCCGTTGAGCTACCTGCCGATCGGGGTGGCGGTCGATGACTGGGCCGACGCGGCCGCTCGCGACCCGGCCGGGTTCACCAAGGACGCGCAGGCCTCGATGGCCGCGCACGTGCGGGCGATGGTGGAGTTCCAAGACCGGGGCGCCGAGGTGTTCGACTACGGCAACTCGATCCGCGATGAGGCCCGTAAGGGCGGCTACGACCGGGCTTTCGAGTTTCCAGGCTTCGTGCCCGCCTACATCAGGCCACTGTTCTGCGAGGGCAAGGGGCCGTTCCGCTGGGCCGCTCTCTCTGGCGACCCGGCCGACATCGCGGCCACCGACCGCGCGATCCTCGAGCTGTTTCCCGACAACGAGCGGCTGCACAAGTGGATCACCATGGCCGGTGAGCGGGTGGCGTTCCAAGGCCTGCCGGCGCGGATCTGCTGGCTCGGGTACGGCGAGCGACACCTGGCCGGCCTGCGCTTCAACGAGATGGTGGCCTCCGGCGAGTTGTCGGCGCCTCTCGTGATCGGGCGCGATCACCTCGACTGTGGCTCCGTGGCCTCGCCCTACCGCGAGACCGAGGCGATGCTCGACGGCTCGGACGCGATCGCCGACTGGGCGATCCTCAACGCCTTGGTGAACACCGCCTCGGGCGCGACCTGGGTGTCGTTCCACCACGGCGGCGGCGTCGGCATGGGTCGCTCGCTGCATGCCGGTCAGGTGTGCGTGGCCGACGGCACCGCCCTGGCCGCGGAGAAGATCGAGCGCGTGCTCACCAACGACCCCGGCATGGGCGTGATCCGCCACGTCGATGCTGGCTACGACCTGGCCGCTGAGGTGGCCACGGCCCGCGACGTCCGGATCCCGATGCGCGAACGCTGACCTCTCGCTTGGAGGAGCGGGTCAGCGTGGATACCTATGTACTCTCTAGGTATGCCCGCACTTCACCGCGCCACGGCGCTCGCAGTCGTGCTGACACTTCCGCTCGCACTCGCCGCCTGTGGGTCAGACGATGCCTCGGACGACGCTGGTAGCGCTGGGGAGGTCACGGTGCTGGCTGCGGCCTCGCTCACCGGGACTTTCACGGAGCTAGCCGCCGACTTCGAGGCCGGCAACCCGGGAGTGAAGGTGACCTTGGCGTTCGATTCCTCGGCCACTCTCGCCGGGCAGGCCGTGGAAGGAGCGCCGGCCGACGTGCTGGCCACCGCCGACACCCTGACGATGCAGGACGCCGTCGACGGCGGCGCCGTCCCCGAGGGTCCGACCACCTTTGCGACCAACGTGATGACCCTCGTTGTCCCGACTGACAATCCGGCGGGCATCACCACCTTCGAAGACCTCGAGCAGGACGGCGTCGACTACGTGCTGTGCGTCGAGACGGCACCGTGTGGCAACGTCGGAGCAGCGCTGTTGGCGGCCGGCGCCATCGACCGTGAGCCAGCCAGCCTCGAGGTGGACGTGAAGGCGGTGCTGCAGAAGGTCGTCTCCGGGGAGGCCGACGCGGGCCTGGTCTACGTCACCGACGCCACGGCGGCTGGCGATGAGGTGGTCTCGATCGAGATTCCTGACGCAGCCAGTCAGGTGCTCGAGTACCCGATCGGCGTCCTCGAGCAGGCGG
>JBAUWM010000259.1:0-7160 GCA_049583775.1 Nocardioides sp. | reverse complement strand
GACCACAGCTGCGGCACGAGCGCGTTGGGGTCTCGGGGCGGACTCAGCCAGGACGGCCCCCGCAGGGCGCCCGGTGCGTGCGCCCAGCCTGCTTCGTGGGTCATCCGCTACATCCGCTCCGGGGCCGAGACGCCGAGCAGGGCCAGCCCGTTGGCGAACACGACCCGGACCGCCTCGACCAGCATCAGCCGGGCCGCGTGGATGTCACCGGGCTGCTCCTCGCCCATCGGCAGCACCCGGCAGCTGTCGTAGAAGCGGTGGTAGGACCCGGCCGTGTCCTCGAGGTAGCGCGCCACCCGGTGCGGCTCGCGCAGCTCGGCGGCGCCGGCGACGACCCGCGGGAACTCCGCGAGCGCCCGCAGCAGCTCGCCCTCCTTCTCGTGGGAGAGCATCGCCGGGTCGAAGGTGTCGGTGGACGGCTCGATGCCGAGCGCCCGGCCGTTGGCCAGCAGCGAGCAGGTGCGCGCGTGGACGTACTGGACGTAGTAGACGGGGTTGTCGCTACTCGCCTTGGTCCACAGACCGAGGTCGAGGTCGATGGGTGAGTCGCTGGAGTAGCGGGCCAGGGCGTAGCGGCTGGCGTCGACCCCGATCGCGCCGACCAGGTCCTCGATGGTGATGACCGTGCCCGCGCGTTTCGACATCCGCATCGGCTCGCCGTCGGCGAGCAGGTTGACCATCTGACCGATCAGGATCTCGAGGTTCTTGCCGGGCTCGTCGCCGAACGCCGCGCACATCGCCATCATCCGCGACACGTAGCCGTGGTGGTCGGCCCCGAGCATGATGAAGCAGCGGTCGAAGCCCCGCTCCCGCTTGTCGAGGTAGTAGGCGAGGTCGCCGGACAGGTAGGCACCCTGGCCGTCGGACTTGATGATCACCCGGTCCTTGTCGTCGCCGTACTTCTCGGTGGCGAGCCAGAGGGCGTCGTCCTTCTCGTAGGTGCTGCCCAGCGCCGTGAGCCGGTCGACGGCGCGCCCGACGGCACCGGACCTGTGGAGGTTGTCCTCGTGGAAGTAGACGTCGAAGTCGACCCCGAAGTCGTGCAGGCTCGACTTGATCTCTTCGAACATCATCTCCACGCCCTCGGCGCGGAAGACCTCTTGCGCCTCGGCTGCTGTGAGGTTCTTGACCTGTGGCTCCTTGGCGACCACCGAAGCGGCGATCTCGTGGATGTACTCCCCGCCGTACCCGTCTTCGGGAGCGGGCTCGCCAGTGGCGCTCGCCAGCAGCGACCGGCTGAACCGGTCGATCTGGGCGCCGTGGTCGTTGAAGTAGTACTCGCGGGTGACCTTGGCCCCGGTCATCTCGAAGATCCGACCGAGCGCGTCGCCGACCGCAGCCCACCGCACGCCTCCGATGTGGATCGGACCCGTCGGGTTGGCCGAGACGAACTCGAGGTTGATGTTCTCGCCCGCGAACGCGTCAGAGCCGCCGTAGCCAGCCCCGGCGGAGACGATCCCGGCGGCGACCTGGCCCTGGGCCGCGGCCTCGACGGTGATGTTCAAGAAGCCAGGTCCGGCGACCTCGACCGCGGCGATACCGACCGCGGCCGTGAGTTGCGCAGCGATGAGCTCACCGAGGGCTCGCGGGTTCGTGCCAGCTTGCTTTGCGAGCTGCAGGGCCACGTTGGTGGCGTAGTCGCCATGGCCCTTCTGACGAGGACGCTCGACCGTGATCTCGCTCGGCAGACCCTCGGGAAGGGCGAGCTCACCCTGGTCGACCAGGGCCGACAGAGTGTCGAGGACGGTGGCGGAAAGCTGCGCGGGTGTCACCGGTGCAGGGTATCGGCGGGGTCCGGTTTCCTTTGCACCGATATCGACGGCTACTGTTCCGGTGCGCCTGCGGGCGCATGCCTCCGTAGCTCAGGGGATAGAGCACTGGTTTCCGGTACCAGGTGCCGCAGGTTCGAATCCTGCCGGGGGCACCCTTCGAAATCGGCTGGCTTCGCCCCACGAGTCACACACACCTCAGTGGTTGCCGCCGGTCTGGACCAGTTGCATTCTGGGACCAATTGCCCTAACACGCGCATTTAGACGTCGTTGTTGTTGTACGTTTCCCCCGAGCACAATCTCTCCGTGCTGTCCCCTTAATCGAACCTAACCCAATTCGGGTGGGCCAGGTTCGCTGATGTCTCGAAGGAGCCCACCCATGCCTAAGGCGATGACGAAGGCCGCAATTGTCGGCCTCGCCTGTCTCGCCACGGTGACCGCGGGGACTATCGCCCCCACGGCAACCGCGGCCCCGGCAACGGTGACCACGAAGGTCGCCCCCGCGAACAAGAACAGCGTTACTGACTTCGGTTACAACGCCACCGTCTTCGGAACCAAGGTGCTGCTCGGCGGCATCGAGATTCGAACCCTCAAGGACGCACTGATCAACCGTCCGTGCACCCGCCGCGTCGGTCTGGAGTCGACGGAAGACTCGATCATCTCGACGAACCTCCTGCCTGACGCACTGCGCAGCATCGTCGACTTCTCGTTGAGCCGGTCGACCACTCAGACCTACCGTGAGGGTGCTGCCTACGGGGTCCGTGGCGTCAACAGTCTCGCCAACCTCTCGCTGGGCGGTGAGCTGCTCGGCCAGCCGACGCCGCGTCTGGTGCTGAAGGGGCTGGTCTCCAAGGCTGACGCCTTCTACAACGGCCAGGCGGCCCGGGGCAAGGGCAGCTTCGGCTTCCGCAACTCGTTCGGCTACGAGGGCCTTGAGCTGCAGCTGACCGAGGACGACCCGGTTTCCGAGACGTTGCAGACCCTGTTCGACATCCTCGGCGTCGACCCGGTCGAAGCGGTCAACGAGGCGGTTGCCGTTCCGCTCAATGCGCTCCTGCAGGTCATTGGCAGTGTCCCGCTCGTCATTCCCGGTCTGGGTGAGGTGGCGCTGGGTCAGGCCCGCGGAAAGAAGACGGCGAACTCGGCCGACTCCGAGGCCTATGCCCTCAAGATCACGCTCGAGGAGATCCCCTCGCTGGGCATCCCCGCGACCACGCTGCAGCTCGGCCGAGCCCTGGCTCAGGTCAGCCGTCCGGTTCAGTTCGGCGTGTTCCGCTCGAAGATGTCGGCCCTCGAGGCCGACCTCGGCGGCCTGCTGAAGCTCGGCGGCGTCGGACAGCGCGCCCTGCCCTGTCACGGTACGAGCAAGAAGGTCGTCACCAGCCGAGTCGGCTCGGCCGGCATCCCCGAGGTTCTCAGCATCTCGGGCGTCGAGTACAAGTACCAGGGCGTTCAGAAGGGCAAGGCCGCTAACGGCTTCGTCCAGACGACCATCGGCAAGATCAAGCTGCTGCAGGCCAACGTCGTCGTGGAGGGACTCGTCGCTCGCGTCGGTCTCAAGAGCGCCAAGCCGAACCAGCGGGTGCAGAGCATCCCGTCGGTGACCATCGGGCGACTCTTGATCAACGGTGAAGAGATCAAGGGTCTCGGCTTCGGGAAGGCGATCGACTTCTCTGACAACACCGGGCAGCGTGGAAGCCTGATCATGGGTTACCTCGACCCCGCGGTCGACCCGTTCTTCGGCAAGCACCTCAGTGGGCTGCGGATCAAGTTGCCCGGAACGAACACGGGCATCGACCTCGGCATCGCCAACGGCGAGGTCTTCTTCCGCTGATCGATGGCCCGCCGACCTCGTCGGCGGGGCCTAGCTCCTGAGATTCATCACAGATCCATCACAAGGGCCTCACCGCTTCGGCGGTGGGGCCCTTGTGCGTGCGTGCGTGTGTGTGCCACGACTGAGTTCGGCTCCGGGATAGTTCGTCATCAGGTCAACGTTCAGATGATCATCAGAGGTTGACCCGATGACGAACTATCGCCCAGCCGACGCCCAACCACCGCTCAGCAGCGATCGATCACCGCGTCGTCACGTGCATCGTCGCCATAGGCCCGGGCACGGTCGGTGTAGGGCAGCACCACGCTCGCGCCGTTGATGCTGGCAAACCCGCCGGTGACCACGCACCCGGTGATCTTGCGGGGGTCGACCTGAGCGACGGCGTGCGCGATGCGGAAGAGCTCGCCGGGGCCGACGTCGGTGTGCATGTGCTCGATGACCGAGAGCACGCCCGACTCGAGGAACCCAGGGCGGTCGGCGTTCTCGGCGAGCTTGGCCTGGATGCCCCTCAGCACAATCTGCTGGTTTGCCGAACGGTCGAAGTCGCCGCCGGGAAGCGTCTTGCGGATGCGAGCGAAGGCCATCGCGGTGTAGCCGTTCAGACGGACCTTGCCGACCTCGAAGCCTTGAGGCTTGAGGTTCTCATCCGAGAACGCGCGCGGGTTGCGCACCTCGATGCCACCGATGTCGTTGACCATGTTCTCGAAGAACGGGAAACGCGTGACGAACACGTAATCGGGCTTGATGCCCACGAGCTCGCCGACCGCCTCCCCCAACGCCTGTGGGCCGCCATAGACGAGTGCGGCGTTGATGCGGTCGGATCCGTACCCAGGGATCGATACGTAGGAGTCGCGTGGGATGCCGATCGAGGTCGCAGCACCGGTGCGGGTGTCCATGCCGATCATCTGCAAGGCGTCACCGCGTACTCGGGTCATGTCCTCGCCGGGGCGAGCATCCGACCCGACGGCCAAGATCCAGACGACATCACGATTCAGGGCGACGCCATCGGCTCGCTCGAACTTCACGAGCACTGCCTGAGTCGATGCTGGGCCGGAATCGGGGACCACCAACGCAAATCCGGCTAGGAGCAGGCCAAGGCCGGCCAGACGTCCGGCATGGCGTGCTCTTGCAGCGATGGTGCTCAAGGCTTGGCGGCGCATCAGACGATTCCTCTCGTCATGTCGTAGCCGAAGACCTGCCAGCCTCCGGAGCCGTAGGTGAGGTACAGCGATCCGGCGACCCGCTCGCGGCGCGAGATCTCGCCCTCAACCTGCATCCCGAGGACCACCCGCGCTGTGACGGCCACCGGACGTCGCCCGACGGCAAGCACGTCGATCTTGAGCTGGCGATTCATCGCCCGCACCGAATCGATGCGCGCACCGATGGTCGCGTTGCTCATCAGGTCGTCGTCGTTGCGCGCACGTTGGGTCGCGCCTCGCGTGAAGTGAGGAAAGGCCGCCGTGAAGTCGGAGCGCGGATACTTACCGGCCACGTAGGCGGCGTCGAGCCAGTCGTCGACCACCGAGGTGATGCGTTTCTTGATCTGGCTCTTGACGGGCTTGCCGAGCACTCCGGTGACCTTCCCGAGTGACGCCGTCGTTGCCAGCTCGGGGAACTCCCCCGACCCGGTCCCGCTCCCGGCCGATGCCCCTGACCCACCCGGCGCCGCGGAGTCGTCACTTGAGCAGCCGGACGACGCGAGCACCAGGGTGAGGGTGCAGATGAGGGCTGCTGCGCTGCGTAGCGACATCGAGAAGTAGCTCCAAACGATCAGGCGAATTGGCCACGACGACGACTCGTCGCGTGGCTCTCCTAACAGGGTGCACGAAAGGCACCGGGTCAACGCGCATTTGCTGGCGTGTGGGTCTAGCCTTGACCGCGCATCCAAACCCACCTTCACACGCGCATCCGGAAGAGGCGAACCCAGCCGTGCCGCAGTCGTCAGGCCACTCCACCAGCTCCACCGAACCAGCCAGCTCCGACTTCGGGGCAAACGAGTGGCTCGTGGAGGAGATGCGCGAGCAGTACGCCGAAGATCCCACCAGCGTCGACCCCACGTGGGTGGCCTACTTCAAGGCCAACGGGTCAGCGAGCGGAGCCACCGCGAGCAGCGGCGCCAACGGTTCCGCGGCTGCTGCGCCGAAGACCGAGCCCAAGCCGGCTGCTGCTGCACCGAAGGCTGCCCCTCAAGCCGAAGCGAAGAGCGAGCCCGCCGAGGCGAAGAGCGAGCCCGCCAAGACCGACGTCGCGCCGAAGGCAGAGCCGCGCCCCGAGACCAAGGCCGCTGAACCGGCCAAAGCCACGAGCAACCCGACGCCGAAGGAGTCACAGCCGGCCGAGCGCGCCCAGGCCAGCGACGAGCCCACCTACACCGTGTTGCGCGGTGCCCCTGCTCGCACCGTGCAGAACATGGACATCTCCCTGACCGTGCCGACCGCCACCTCGGTGCGTTCGGTTCCGGTCAAGCTGCTGTGGGACAACCGCACCGTCATCAACAACCACCTCGCCCGCGCCCGGGGTGGCAAGGTCTCGTTCACCCACCTCATCGGCTTCGCCCTGATCCGCGCCTTGCGCTCGATGCCGGAGATGAACGTCGGGTTCGACACCGTCGACGGCAAGCCGAACCTGATCACGCCGGCGCACATCAACCTGGGCCTCGCCATCGACGTCCCCAAGCCTGACGGATCGCGTCAGCTGCTCGTGCCGGCCATCAAGGCCGCCGAGAACATGGACTTCGCGGCGTTCTGGACGGCGTACGAAGAGGTTGTCCGCAAGGCTCGCGACAACAAGCTCACCGTCGAGGACTTCAGGGGCACGTCGATCAGCCTGACCAACCCCGGCGGCATCGGCACCGTGCACTCGGTGCCGAGGCTGATGAAGGGGCAGGGAGCCATCATCGGCGTCGGTGCGATGGAGTACCCCGCTGAGTGGCAGGGCGCCTCCGCCGAGGCGATCGCCAGCAACGGCATCTCCAAGGTCATGACGCTGACCTCGACCTACGACCACCGCGTCATCCAGGGAGCCCAGTCGGGCGAGTTCCTCAAGCGCCTGCACCAGCTGCTGCTCGGCGACGAAGGCTTCTACGACGAGATCTTCCGCTCGCTGCGCATTCCCTACGAGCCGATTCGCTGGGCCTCCGACATCGCGACGTCGCACGACGACGACATCAGCAAACAGGCCCGGATCCTCGAGCTGATCCACGCCTACCGCGTGCGTGGCCACATCATGGCCGACACCGACCCGCTCGAGTACCGCCAGCGCAGCCACCCAGACCTCGAGGTCGAGTCGCACGGGCTGACCTTGTGGGATCTCGACCGCGAGTTCGCCACTGGCTCGTTCGGCGGCGCCGGGCGACCGTTCATGAAGCTGCGCACCATCCTCGGCATCCTGCGCGACTCCTACTGCCGCACCACCGGCATCGAGTACATGCACATCATGGATCCCGAGCAGCGTCAGTGGATCCAGGAGCGGGTCGAGCGGCCGCACGAGAAGACGCCGCGCGAGGAGCAGCTGCGCATTCTGCTCAAGCTCAACCAGGCCGAGGCCTTCGAGACCTTCCT
>JBAUWM010000258.1:0-8325 GCA_049583775.1 Nocardioides sp. | reverse complement strand
ACCTTGGACTCCCCCAGCAGGTGCGGGGTGCCCATGTCGACGGTGATCTGGTCGCCGGCGAGGGTGACGGTCTTGACCCCGTCACGGGTCTCGATCGGGATCGGCCCGCCGGCGTCGGCCAGACCCTCCTGCACCAGGTGGAGTGCGAACACGCGAATGCCGTTGCCGCACATCTCCGAGACCGACCCGTCGGCGTTGCGGTAGTCCATGAACCAGTGCTGGTCGCCGCGGACGACGCGCAGCACGCCGTCGCCGCCGATGCCGCCCCGTCGGTCGCACAGTGCACGCACCCGCTCGGGGCTCAGCTCGCCGTGCACCGACCCGTCGTGGTCGGGCAGCAGTACGAAGTCGTTGTGGGTGCCGTGGCCCTTGAGGAACGGGTACGACGCGGCAGACTCAGCCATAGAGGCCTCGCTCGTAGTTCTCCGGCTGGTAGTACTCGTCGAGCTCCGCGAGGGTCAGACCGCTGGGCTCGACCTGCTGCGCCACGACCGCCCGACGCGGCACGACGCCGTCGGGATCCCAGGTCTCGGGCTTCCAGAGCCCCGAGCGCAAGAACGCCTTGGCGCAGTGGAAGAAGATGTCCTCGATCTCGACCACGACCGCCAGCACCGGGCGGTGCCCCTTCACGACCATGTCGTCGAAGAACGGGGCTTCGGAGACGAGGCGAGCGCGACCGTTGATGCGCAGGGTGTCGCCGCGGCCGGGAATCAGGAAGTTCAGGCCGACGTGGGGGTTGACCAGGATGTTGCGGTAACTGTCGGCCCGCTTGTTACCGGGTCGCTCGGCGACCGCGATGGTGACGTCGTCCAGCACGTGCACAAGGTGGCCGGCTGGGTCGCCCTTGGGTGAGGCGTCGCACCGACCATCGGCACCGGCGGTGGCCATCACGCAGAACGGCGCGGCGGCGAGCCAGTCGCGATCGACGTCGAGCAACCGTGGACGGCCCTTGTCGCGGGCCCGCGGCGTCGGCTCACCGATGAGGGCGACGAGCTGCTCGACGTCGCTGATCTCGGTCCAGGCTGCGGTGTCCACGCACCTACGGTACGGCGCTGCGCCCCTCGGCCGCGCGCGAGATCGGGTCAGTCGCGACGACGTCGCGTGGCCGGGTGCCCCTTGAGCAGCATCGGCATGAGCAGCGTGCGCGGCGTCACCTGGGCGAACGCGGCGGCCACCCGGTTGGCCTTGCCGGGGATGACGACCAGTCGGCCCTTCGCCATGCCGGCCACGGCGGCCTTGGCGACGTCGACCGCTGAGACCCACATGATGGCCGGCAACGCGTCCTCAGCGTCCCCCTTGGAGAACCCCGCCGCCTCACCGAAGCCCGTGTCGACGGGGCCAGGGCACAACGTTGTGGCGGTGACCCCGGTGCCCTTCAGCTCGCCAGCGAGACTCTGGGTGTACGACAACACGAACACCTTGCCTGCTCCGTAGCCCGCCTGCCCGGGCAGCGGCTGGAAGGCCGCGGTCGAGGCCACGTTCAGCACGGCACCCGTTCCACGCGCGACCATGCCACTGAGGAACCGAGTGCACAGGTCGACGACCGCCACGACGTCCAGCTCGACCATCGCCATCTCGCTCTCGGGGTCGGCCTCGGAGACCCGTCCGAGCGTGGAGAGACCGGCGTTGTTGACCAGGATGTCGACGCTGAGCCCGAGTGCCTCGATCTGGCCGGGCAGCGCCGCGCGGGCAGCCCTGTCGGTGAGGTCGGCGGCGATGACCTCGGCGCGTACGCCGTTGGATGCCAGCTCGGTGGCGAGGGTCTTGAGCTTGTCGGCCGACCGCGCGACGAGGGTGACTCCGTGGCCTCGGCGGGCCAGGTCGCGGGCGATCTCCATGCCGATGCCCGAGGAGGCACCCGTCACGAGGGCGGTGCGGTCAGCGGCGGGTGCGGGCAGGCTCATGGCCCGAGCGTAGGGCCCGGACATAAGCGGGTCGCCGGTCGCCGGTCGTCGAGTAGCGGGAGCGAGGAACGAGCGACTCGCATACCGAGACGCCCGCAACCCGAGAGACCAGCTTGGACCAGACCGACGCTCGCCGCGCCCCGTCTCGATACGCCGCTCGTTCCTCGCGACTACTCGACGAACGAGAGACCGCCGCGCCCCGTCTCGATACGCCGCTCGTTCCTCGCGACTACTCGACGAACGAGCGACGTCAGTGCGTGAGCGCGGGTGCGTCAGCGTGCTGCTCGTCCGGGAGCCGGCCAGGCATCAGCAACGCGACCGCCACGACGACGACAGCCAGGATCGCTCCCACCCCGAAGCCCCACTCCATGCCTGCGACCCGCGCCTCGAGCGCGGGAAGTCCGTCGTCGAGCAAGCCCGTCTCGCGGGCCGACATCACCGCGATCACCACCGCGGTCCCAGTAGCCGCCGCCACCTGCTGCAGGGTGCCCAGGATCGAGCTGCCGTGGCTGTAAAGGTGGGGAGGCAGGGCGCCCAGCCCGAGCGTGAACACGGGAGTGAACACGGCCGCGAGCGAGATCATCATTAGGATGTGAACGGGCAGCACGAAGGCCATCGAGGTGTCGATGCCGACCTGCGTGAACAGGGTGAGCGACACCAGGACGCCGAGCGAGCCGGGGATGACGAGCGGACGCCCGCCGACCCGGTCGTAGACCTTGCCGACCTGCGGTCCGAGCAGGCCCATGGCCAGCCCGCCGGGCATCACCAGGAGACCGGTCTCGAGCTCGGAGAGGCCGCGCACCTCCTGGAGGTACAGCGGCAGCAGGATCATCGAGCCGAGCATGGCCATGAACGCCACTGACATCAGTACCAGCGCGAGGCTGAAGGTGCGGTTGACCAGGACACGCAGGTCGAGCAGGGGCTCACCGTCACGCTGCAAGCTCAGCTGGCGCAGCACGAAGAGCACGATCGAGGCGACCCCGACGCCGATGGCCAGCCACGGCACGTAGCCGGCTGTCGTGCCGCCGCCGAGCTGCGAGAGGCCGTAGACCAGCGGTCCGAAGCCGAGGGCGGAGAGCGCGACGCTGGTCCAGTCGAGGCTGCTGGCTCGGGTCTCGCCCACGTTGCGCAGCTGGCGGAGTCCGACGACCGTGATGGCGACAGCGATCGGAAGTACCACGCCGAACATCCAGCGCCACGACGCGACGTGCAAGATCACGCCGGACACGGCGGGCCCGAGCGCCGGAGCCACTGACATCGCGAGGGTGACGTTGCCCATGATCCGACCCCGGTCGCCCTCGCGGACGATCGTCATCAGGGTGGTCATGAGCAGCGGCATCATCACCGCGGTGCCGGCGGCCTGCACGATGCGGCCGAGCAGGAGCAGCTCGAAGGTCGGCGCGAGCGCGCACATCAAGGTGCCCGCGCAGAACACGGCCATCGCGGTTCCTAGTGCCTGACGCGTGGTCACCCGCTGCAGGAACCACCCGGTGATCGGGATGACGACAGCCATCGTGAGCATGAACGCGCTCGTCAGCCACTGGGCCGAGCGAGCCTCGACGTCGAACTCGGCCATCAGCCGCGGGATCGCGTTGACCATGATCGTCTCGTTGAGGATCACGATGAACGTGCCCATCACCAGCCAGCGCAGGGCACTGTAGTCGGGCGCGTCGTCGAGCTCAGGAGTCGCAATCATGGTGAAGCAGACCCTCGCACGGCGAAGTACTCATCGAAGAATCCTTTTAAGCACCTGAGACGAATCTCTCACCCTCGTCGTAGGTGGCCACAGCGTCGTGCTCGTCAGCCAGAAAGCCGTCGAGGGTGCTGGCGGTGAAGTAGCGGTAGCGCGTCACCCGTCCAGCATGGCGCCGACCACCGCCATCGCTCGCTCGGGCAGGTCGGGGGCGTCGTGGGGCAGCCACGTGATCCGCGGGTCCTTGCGCCACCAGCCCAGCTGGCGTCGGGCATAGCGACGGGTCGCGAACACCGTGCGCTGCCGCGCCTCGTCGAGGGTGATCTCGCCCGCCAGGTGCTGGATGACCTGGTGATAGCCGATGGCTCGCGACGCGGTGCGGCCCTGCGCCAGGCCTTCGTCGAGGAGTCGCTCCACCTCGGCGACGAGCCCGACCTCGAACATGTGGGTCACTCGTTGGTCGATGCGATCATCGAGGGTGGGCCGATCGATGTCGATCCCGATCTGCACGGTGCGCTCATCGCGGTAGGTGAGCTCGGGCAGTTCGGCGGTGTAGGGCTTGCCGGTCAGCTCGATCACCTCAAGAGCGCGGACGATGCGGCGCCCGTTGTCGGGCTGCATGGTGGCTCCGGCCACCGGGTCGATCTCGCAGAGACGTCGGTGCAGAGCCACCGAGCCGACCGCCGCCAGCTCGGCCTCCCAGCGCCCCCGAACGACCTCGTCGGTGCCCGGGAACTCGAACGCGTCGAGGATCGCCCTGATGTAGAGGGCCGACCCACCGACGAGCACCGGGGCCGCACCACGAGCCCGCAGATCGGCGATCACGTCTCGGGCCCAGCCCTGAAACTGCGCCACGGTGGCCGGCTCGCGCACCGAGAGGGTGTCGAGCAGGTGGTGGGTGATTCCACGTCGTTCTGCGAGCGGAGCCTTGGCCGTACCGACGTCCATGCCGCGGTAGACCTGCATCGCGTCGGTGTTCACGATCTCGCCGCCGAGTCGCTCAGCGAGGTCGAGGGAGAGCGCCGTCTTGCCCGACGCGGTCGGCCCGATGATCGCCACGATGGGAGGTGGGGTCGGCACTGGCACGTGGCTAGTCTGGCAAGGACCGGGGCTCGGCGCCCCAGAAGGAGTGATGACATGGGATTCCTCGACAAGCTCAAGGGCAAGGCGACGCAGGCTGTCGACCAGCACGGCGACAAGATCTCCGACGGCATCGACAAGGCGGCAGACTTCGCCGACAAGAAGACCGGCGGCAAGCACCACGACAAGATCGAGAAGGCCACCGGCAAGGCGAAGACTGGTCTCGACAAGCTCGACGGCAAGAGCGACGACCTCGCATGACCGCCCCTGTGCCAGAAGAAGAGAACGAGGCCTACGACCTCGACGAAACACCGCCCGGCGAGCACGACGATGACCTGCCCGACGAGCACGACCGCGGGCAGGCCGAGACCGCAACGCAGGCTGAGAACGCCGAGACCTCGCTCGACCAACCGTCGCAGTGAGGTTCGTCGTCGTCCCGGCGGCCTACGTGTTCTTGCTGCAAGACGATGGCGCCGCACGCCAGGTGCTGCTGCAGTTGCGTCAGAACACCGGCTACATGGACGACCACTGGGCAGCGGCCGCCGCGGGCCACGTGGAACGGGGCGAGACCGCCTACGACGCTGCGCACCGTGAAGCGGCCGAGGAGATCGGCGTCACCGACATCGACCTGGAGTTCGTCACGGCGATGCATCGCACGCAGCACGACCAGCCGATCGACGAACGGATCGACTTCTTCTTCACTGCGCGCGCCTGGACCGGCGAGCCGCGGATTGTCGAGCCCCTCAAGTGTGCCGAACTGCGTTGGTGCCGGCTCGACGAGCTCGACGAGCTCCCGCAGCCGGTCGTCCCTCACGAACGGGTGGTGTTGGACGCGCTGCGAGTGGGCAGCATCGACCCGTACACCAGCTTCGGCTTCTGATGGAGGACTGCCATGAGCCCTGACCATTCTGATGACCTCGGGCCCAAGCCCGACGCCCAGATCGAGCCCGGCGAGCCCAACCCCGGAGGCACGGACGCGGTCGTCGACAGTGACGGCATCGACAGCGCGACGGCTGACCCCAACCCGGTGCCGCGCGACCTCGACCCGAACGAGAACCCCGCGGTCGAGGATGCCTTGCCCGAGGAGATGAAGCAGACCGAGGACACCGAAACCGAGGCGACCAAGAACGGCGACGACGTGCCGCCCGAGGAGGAGTCCCCCGCATGACCGGCAACGACGACTACGACCTGACGGCCTCCGACCAGGACACCAGCGGAGAGATGGGCGTCAGCAGTGAGCGTGAAGGTCCCACCGGGCCCGGCCAGCACGGCACGACCGGAACCCGCGACGTGAGCCCAGCCGACCGTGATACCGATACCGAGGTTCGGCCCGAGCAGGCGCCGGGCGGTGCGGAGGAGAACCCCGACGGGATCCCGCCCAAGGCGGGATATCCCTCGCTCGATCCCCGCTCCCAGGACTGATCGCAGCTGGCCATTCAGGCATACTCCGCGTACTCCACCACGGTGGTGAAGCCCATTGTCCGATAGACCGGCAACCCCATCTGGGTCGCCTGCAAGACGACGGTGTTGTGACCACGTGCCGCTCCCGCTTGAACGGCTGCCCAGGTGAGGGCGGTTCCTATGCCTCGACCCCGTGCCTCCTCTACGGTCAGGACGTTGACGACCCCGCCCGCCCCGGCGCTGCTGATGGCGATCGACGTGCCGACGGGCGCCTCATCGAGGTAGCCGACGAAGAGGTCGACGTCGTCGCGCTGCGCGAACGCGGGCGACGTCAACAGCGCGGCCATGTCGTCGCCGAGTCCGACCGCCTGCACCACTTGCGCGAAGTCCGCCTCTCGCCCCGCGCGCAGACGTTCTACCCCGAGATCGCTCGGTGGTGCGGGAGATGCTGGGACAGGGTGCAGCACCATGCCAGGAAGCGGGTGCTCCTCTCGAGCCAGGCCGTGCTCGGCTGCCAGCGCGTCGACATCGAGCTGGGTGCCACCCGGCGCCCACAGGCTGAAGGGAAGGTCGTGCTGGGCCAGCCAGGCCGCGGCGGCGTCCACTCCAGCGGGGTCATCCGGCCGCGTGACGATGCACCCGTTGAACATCGGGAGCGGCAATCCGGTCACGAACGCGAAGCACCCGTCCTGCTGGAGCGTCGCTCCCCCCGGGGCCGCATCGGCAAGGGCGGTGTAGCACGCCACGAAGTTCTGGCGTTCGAGGGCCACGAGCTCACCTGCAGCTATCACCAGGGGACCTTTCTCCGACGACGGGTAGGCCCAGCATGGCCCATCCGCCAGCGGAACGCTGCGGTCAGAGGCGGGTGACCTCGAGGCGGGTCTCGATGGCACCGTGGGGTCCGCGCTCGACCCAGTAGGCACCCGCACCATCGACCTCGGCGAAGGCCTCGACCATCTCGGTACCGCGATAGAGCACCCCGACGCCGTCGTCGGTGGCGTAGCCGGCCGGCAGCGAACCATCGGCGACCAGCGACTGGAAGAGCGGGCGCCGCTCCTCCTCCGAGTCGTAGTGCACCCCGTTGGAGTAGGGCAGGAAACCGAGCCCGTTGGTGATCGGGCGCAGCTCGGGGCCGAACGAGTCGGTGGTGCCGCCGACGTGCCAGCAGATCGAGCCAGCCGAGACGCCGGTGAGCACGACGCCGGCCTCCCACGCCTCGCGCATGATCGGGCCGAGGCCGTGCAGCTCCCACATGGCCAGCAGCCCAGCGACGCTGCCGCCGAAAACCCAGACGACGTCCTGGGAGAGCAGGTGCTCGCGCATGTCGGGCACGTTCGGCATCGTGAAGAGCTGTAGGTGCGACGGGGCGAACCCGGTGAGCTGGGCGCAGGTGGTCGCGGTGGGTGCCAACGTCCGGTCGGTCGAGGTCGACGACCGCGTGCTCTTCGACCCCGACGACCGCGCCGAGGTCGAGGTGCGTGGCCACGACTACGTCCTGCTCCGGGAGCGTGAGCTGCACGCCGTGGCTGCCGAGCGGCTGCAGGACGACGTGGCGCCCGGGGACCGGACGGGGCTGTACCTCTGAGCGCCCTCGCACCGCCCTCGCTCGTCCGTCCGCTGCTCCACCGGCCCGGACGGCTGCTCGGCGTCGCCCTCGTGGTGGTCGGCCTGGTGCTGGCCGCCCTTGCCCCCGGCGAGCTGCGGCTGCCGAGCACCGGCCCGGTGGCCGACTCGCACCATCCACGACCCAACGTCGTCCTCATCGTCACCGACGACCAGCGGGCCGACACGCTCGCCGGGATGAACCAGGTGAACGACCTGCTCTCCGCCAAGGGCGTGCGCTTCAGCAACGGCATGATCCCGACCAACCTGTGCTGCCCGTCGCGGTCGACGATCCTCACCGGGCTCTACGCCCACCACACCAGGGTGTTCGGCAACGGGGACATCGGCGGCTCGCGCTACGGGGGCTGGGCGCAGTTCCACCGACGAGGCATGGAGTACCGGACCCTCGCCACCGCGCTCTCGGCGCGCGGCTACCGCACCGGCTTCTTCGGCAAGTACCTCAACGACTTCTCCAAGCTGTCACCCGACGGCTACACGCCGCCGGGCTGGGACACCTTCACGGCCTTCAAGTACTCGCGCGGCGCGTACTTCGGCTACCGGCTCACCGACGGCACCTACCACGGCACGGCCGCGCGCGACTACTCAACCGACGTGCTGGCCCGGCGGACCAAGCGGTTCGTGCGG
>JBAUWM010000257.1:0-5004 GCA_049583775.1 Nocardioides sp. | reverse complement strand
CACCACCGATTGGGCGAGGTCGTAGACCGCGCCCTCGACACAACCGCCTGAGACGGATCCGACCGCGGTCTCGTCTGGGCCGACGAGCATCGAGGCCCCCGCGGGCCGTGGAGCCGACTGGAAGGTGGCCACCACGGTGCCGACGCCGACCGTTTCGCCGGCCTCCCACCACGCCATCAGCTCTGCCAGCACGTCACGCACGCGCCACCACCTCCACCAGCTCGGCGTAGGTCGCCATCGAGTGTCCGGCCACGAAGTCATCGACGTGCGGCAGCACCGCGACGATCCCTTGCTGGACTGGTTGGTAGCCGACCTTGCCGCGGTGTGGGTTGACCCAGACCACCCGGTGCGCCACGGCGCGAAGCCGACGCACCTGCTCGCCGAGCAGCGCGGTCTCGCCGCGCTCCCAGCCGTCGCTGAAGATCACGACCACCGAGCCACGCGCCATTCCACGACGTCCCCAACGATCGAGGAAGACGCGCAGGGTCTCGCCGAGCCGGGTGCCGCCCGACCAGTCTGGGACGGCGGCGCCAGCGGCGACCAACGCCCGCTCGGCGTCGCGGCTCTGCAGCGCCCGAGTCAGGTGGGTGAGGCGGGTGCCCACCGTGAAGGTCTCGACCCGGCCGCCGCGGCGCGCGTGGCCCTGGGTCATCGTGTGCGCCAGCCGAAGCAAGGCGTCGGCGTACCCGCTCATCGAGCCCGACACGTCGACGAGCAGCACCACGCGACGAGGGCGCAGCCGCCGGTGTCGCCACTCGATCGCGGCAGGCTCGCCCATCCGACGCATGCTGGCGCGCAGCGTGCGGGCGGCGTCGACCTGTCCGCGGCGCCATGCTTCGTGCCGCACCGTGCGGCGCAACGGCGGCCGCGAGCGCAGCGTCGAGAACAACAACGACAGCCGCTGCTTCTCGGCGGGCGTGAGACCTGCGACGTCGCGTTGCCGCAACACCTCGACGTCGCTGGCCAAGGCGCGCACCGGGTCTCCACCGGGCTCACCTTCGCCGCCGGACTCGTCGGTGAGCACCTCGGTGTAGCTGGGCACTGTTGGAGTCACCGGTCGCGCCCGAGGCAACCCGTCTCGGTGGTTGAAGTAGGCGTCGAAGACCTGGTCGTAGCGGGCCAAGTCGTCGGGCGACCCGCACAAAGTGGCCCGCCCAGCTACCTGGGTCGCACGTCGGTCCCCGACTCCGATCTCCGCAGCCGCGGCCAAGAACCCGCTGGCGCGATCGTGCGTGACCGGCAGCCCGGCAGCACGCAGGGCACGGGTGAAACCGAGCAGGATCTCGTCGGCGTCGTGGAGCGGTTCGATCATGGGCGCAGCATCTGATCGAGGGCCTGGGTGACCCGCTCGGCGTCCTCGCGGTACTTGACCAGCGCCCCCAGCGTTCGCGCCGACGACTCGATATCCAGCTCGGTCACCCCCAGGTGGTGCAGCGCCAGCGCCCAGTCGAGGGTCTCGGCGACACCCGGAGGCTTCTCGAGGCCGCCGCGGTCACGCAGCTGGTGAACGACGTTGACCACCTGCGAGGCGAGCGTGGCCGAGACCTCGGGCGCGCGTCCGCGCACGATCGCGACCTCGCGGTCGAGGCCGGGGTGGTCGATCCAGTGGTAGAGACAGCGTCGCTTGAGGGCGTCGTGCAGCTCGCGGGTGCGGTTGGAGGTCAGCACCACCACCGGCGGCACGGCCGCGCGGACGGTGCCGAGCTCAGGAATGCTCACTTGGTAGGTCGAGAGCACCTCGAGCAGGAACGCCTCGAACTCGTCATCAGCGCGATCGATCTCGTCGACCAGCAACACCGCCGGGCTTTGCTGCAGGGCGGCGAGCACAGGGCGGGCCAGGAGGAAGCGCTCGTCGTAGAGGTCCTTCTCAGCGTCGTCGAGGGCGACACCTCCGGCCGCCTCGAGTGCTCGCAGGTGCAGCACCTGCCGCGGAAAGTCCCAGTCGTAGAGCGCCTGTGTGGCGTCGATGCCTTCGTAGCACTGCAGCCGCACGAGCGGGACGTCGAGCGCCACAGCCAACGCCTCGGCCAGCGCTGTCTTGCCCGTGCCGGGCTCACCCTCGAGCAGCAGCGGACGTTGCATGCGCAGCGCGAGGAACGCCACGGTGGCCAGGTCGTCGTCGCAGAGATAGCCGGAGGCGGCCAGTCGTTCGGCGACCGCCGACGGGTCAGACAACTCTGTCACCACGCCAGGCTACGCAGCGGGGCGTTGGCGGCAGGTTGGCTCGTCGGCGCCCTACCCCGAGAAGGCGTCCTCGTAGACCGCGGCGAGCTCGTCTGAGTAGACGTCGCTGAATCCGCAGAGCGTGACGCGACCGTCGGTGGCGGCCACCAAGTAGCGCTCGCCCTCGCGGAACGTGACGGCCGAGAGCAGGAACTGCATGTCCTCGCTCGGTGCCTGCACGGTGACCAGGTCGGTCTCCTCGCCGGTGTAGAACGTCGAGGGCCTCAGGGTGACCGAGTCGCCGCTGATGGACTCGACGGTGCCGTCGAAGACCAGGGTCTGCGCGGTCACGACCTGTGGCGCCGACGACGGCACCAGGCACTTCGCGGCCGCCGCGTCACCGCGCACGGTCAGGTCGGTCACGGTCTGGCTGATCGCCGGAGCCGGCTGGTCGCCCGCGCTCTGGGGAGCATTGTCGTCCTCCTCCATGAGCGCAAAGGTGACGCCGGTCGCCATCAGGACGGCTGCCGCGGCCGCGACCAACCACGTCAGCTTGCTGCGGTGGTGCGTGCCGTCGGCGCGGGACTCGTCGGTGAGCTCGTCGGCCATGGTGTCCTCCAGAAGTTGGGCCACCCAGGTGGGGTCGGCCGCGGCGAGGGAGGACGCCGGATCTGCGGCCTGAAGTTGGTTGCGAAGCTCGTCGTGCTCGTCGTGCTCGTCGTGCTCGGTCACGGGATCCTCCTCCCTCTCACCTGGTCATGTCCGGCACCGCCTGGAATCTTTCGCAGTTCGTCGCGCATCTTCTCCCGGGCTCGGTGCAGTCTGATGCTGACGGCGTTCGCCGAGACGTCCAGCACGACGGCGATCTCGGCCGGCGTCAGTTGCTCCCAGGCCCAGAGTCGGAGCAGCTCAGCGTCGGCTGGCCCGAGCGCTGCAATCGCCTCCTGGACGGCGTCCGCGGCCGGGGTCGTCTCATGAGTTGCGGAGGCTGGCGGATCGACCGCGGCGACCTTGGCGGCCACCCGGCGCTGCCGCCGCGACGTACGCTCGGCGTTGGCCAGGCACAGCCGCGCCACCCCGTAGGCCCAGGGCAGTGGCTCGTCGGGCACCTGGTCGATGCGGCGCCAGCACACCAGCAACGTGTCGCCGAGCACGTCGTCGGCGGTCGTGGCATCGGTGCGTCGGATGAGGAAACGACGCAGCGGCTCGAGGAGCAACGGAACGAGTTCCTCGAAGCGTTCTCGGCGTCCGTCAGTCACGACTCCAATCTTGCACACGAGGTGAGCCGGGCCACCCACCGACGCGGAGAGGGTCAGACGAGCGCGCCGTGCACCTCGTCGGCTACCCGCTCACCCGAGCGCACGGCTCCGTCCATGTAGCCGTTCCATTCCGGTGAGGTCTCGGTGCCCGCCCAGTGCACACGGCCGATCGGGCGCGCGAGAGCGGTGCCGAAGTCGAGCCACGTGCCGGGGGTGAAGTACCCGGCGTAGCAGCCGCGCGCCCACGGATCATCGGCCCACGACTTCTCCACGTACCCCTCCACTCTCCGCGCCTGCGGACCGAAGTAGCGCTCCATGCACTCGATCACGGCTCGACGTCGGTCGCTGCGTGAGCGCGCACCCCACGCTCGACCGTCGGCACCTTCGATGAAGCCCATCAAGACGCCGAAGGGCGGTTTTCTCTCCGGTGGGGAGTTGTCGAAGGTCAGCTTGACCGGCCCGGTGTCGGAAGTGACCTGACCAGCCAGCCCCTGAGCTCGCCAGAACGGCTCGTCGTAGATGCACTGCACCTTGATCACCGTGCCCATCGGGATCCGTTGGGTGAGCTGGTCGCGCAGCGCCGGGAGCCCGGGAACGTAGTCGATGCGTCCGGCGAGCGTGGGTGGGATGGCGACCACGACACGCTGGGCGCGCACCTCGAAGCCGTCTCCCTGCACCCGCACCCGGCTTCCTCGTTGCTCGATCCGGCGGACCGGTGAGGAAAGGTGCATCCGGACACCGGCGCGCCGGGAGAGGTTGGCCAAGCGCAAGGAGAGCAGCTGGCTGCCCCCCACCACTCGATCCTGCTGCGCGCCGCCGGTGGTGTAGATCAGCGACTCCACGCTGCCCGCGGAGTGGAAGTAGAACAGTGCGTGCAGGAAGGAGAGATCTCGTGGCTGGCACGAGAACACCGACTCGATGGCCAGCTCCAACAGCTTGCGCGCCCCGGGTGTGCGCAGCCCCGGGAACGGTGACGGCGCGCCGCCGTAGGGATAGCCGATCGTGGTGTCGCCGTGATCCATCCAGCTCTGGAAGGTCATGGAGTCCCAGGCTGCCGCGCGAGCTGCCGTCCAGGGCCGGTCGAGCGGCACCTGCACGCACAGCCGGTCGAGCTCGACGAGCGCGGCGGCGGCCTCGACCGTGGCAAGCGGGTCGTGGGTGGGGATCCGGCCGGTGTACGTCACTCGGGGCACCAGCAGGTCGCGTCGATAGTCGACATAAGCGCCGGTGTCGTAGGAAGCGAACCGCGAGAGCCGCAGCTCACGCGCCAGAGCTGCCACTCGGTCCTGACCTCTCACGTCGCCAGCCGTCGGGTCAGCAGCTGGGATGTCACGTTCTGGGCCCAGCCACTGCCCTCCCACCTCGATGACGTGGGACGAGTCGAGGGCATGGTTGAGCGTGCGCCCACCGACCCGGTCGCGGGCCTCGAGCAGGACGACGTCGTGCCCGCGGCGCGCCAGGTTGCGCGCTGCAGTGAGCCCGGCGAGCCCGGCGCCGACGACGACCACGTCGGCCGTCATCGCTCGCTGGGCCGGAGCGGCCTGCACCGGTGCATCGAGCGCGAGACCTGCCGCGACAGCGC
>JBAUWM010000256.1:0-4355 GCA_049583775.1 Nocardioides sp. | reverse complement strand
CGTCCTGAGTCCAGGTATCGGGTGACCGATGAGAACGCGCAGTGGCGCAGGTCGGTCTCGGTACGTCAACCACGAGGAGCCTTCTCATGCCCCAGTACGTCATCTTCTTCAACCAGCAGTGGGTGGGGGAGCACTCCGTCGAGTGGTTTGAGAGCCGCGGGCCACTGGCGAACGCCGTTGTCGAGGACATCAAAGCTGCCAATGCGTTCGTTGCTGCCGGCGGGCTGATCGAGGACGACCTCCAGGCAGCGCACGCCGACGCGACCAGCGGCGTACTCGTCGTCGAGGTGGGCC
This sequence comes from Nocardioides sp., assembly GCA_049583775.1. Lineage (GTDB taxonomy): Bacteria > Actinomycetota > Actinomycetes > Propionibacteriales > Nocardioidaceae > Nocardioides. The sequence continues at coordinate 4,061 of JBAUWM010000256.1, read as the reverse complement.
CCTACGCGCCAGACGAGCAACGGGTGGGCGGACTGACCATCATCGACGTTGCCGATGACGCTACTGCTCGAATGTGGGCGGGCCGCATCGCCGAGGCGTGCGGGTGGCCGCAGGAGGTCCGGCAACTCTGGTGAGCCACGTTCATCACGGTGGGCGCAGTGACTTCCCGCCACGCTCGCCCGCCGCACCCGCATCCCAAGCGTCAGCGGGCGGTTGGTCCGCGACCCTCACCTCTCCGCTCTCAAGGTATAGCGCGGCAGGGGGCTTGCGGCAAGACCCTGGTCGTGGCTGATGATCGCCAACCCAGCGAGTCGTGGGACCAAGTCAGCTACTCCCTCAGCCATAGGAGCAGATTGCTCGTGAGCACCGGCACCACCAGCGCATTCGCACTTCCACTACAGCGTGCGGCGAAGGCCGACCCCTCACTGATCGCCGACGACGAGGCCCATTTCGCTGCCATTGGCGAGAACCTCAGCGGCCAGATCGCCGACCTTTCCGAGCGACTCAACGCGCTGCTCAAGGCCCCGGGCGGCACAGGCCAGGAGGCCATGGACCGCGACGAGGAAATCGCCCGGCTGTCGACACGTTTGCGCACCCTGCGCCGCTACACCCTCGACCTGTGTCTCGGCCGGGTCGTCAGCGCCGACGGGGACGTCCTCTTCGTCGGACGCCTCGGCCTCACCGATCGCCAAGGCGAGCGGCTTCTCATCGACTGGCGCTCACCTGCGGCCGAGCCCTTCTTCGGCGCGACCCACGCCGACCCGATGGGGTTGGCGAGTCGTCGACGCTATCGCTGGACCCGAGGCCAGGTCACCGACTACTGGGACGAGGTTTTCAGCGCTGCCGACCTCGCTGGCCACGTCGCCCTCGACGACCAGTCGGCCTTCATCGCCACGCTCGCAAGCAGCCGGTCACCGCAGATGCGCGACGTACTCGGCACCATCCAGGCCGACCAAGACGCCATCATCCGCTCCGGTTCGCGTGGCACCCACGTCGTCGACGGCGGTCCCGGCACTGGCAAGACCGTGGTCGCACTGCACCGCACGGCCTACCTGCTCTACTCCGATCCCCGGCTCAGCGAACGCCGCGGCGGCGTGCTGTTCGTCGGGCCGCACCAGCCCTACCTCGCCTACGTCGCCGACGTGCTCCCCAGCCTCGGCGAGGAAGGCGTCGCGACCTGCACACTGATGAACCTGCAACCGGAGGGGGCCTCGGCGACAGTTGAGGCCAACCCTCGCGTCGCACGCCTCAAGGCCTCTGTGGACATGGTCACGGCGATCGAACCAGCCGTCCGGCTCTACGAGGAGCCACCGACAGAGGGTATGGAGGTCGGCACCCACTGGGGCGACGTCTGGCTCAGTGCCAACGACTGGGCCGAAGCGTTCGAGTCACCGTCGCCTGGCACCCCACACAACGAGGCCCGTGACCAGGTCTGGGAGGAGTTGCTCACGATCCTCATCGACAAGCACGAGGATGATGATGAGGTCCCCCCGGAGCTCCTACGTCGGTCGCTGGCGCAGAACGTCGACCTTGTCACCGCGTTCAACAAGGCGTGGCCGCTCATCGAGGCCACCGACCTCGTCGGAGACCTGTGGGAGGTCCCTGCCTACCTGCGGATGTGTGCGCCGTGGCTCGACTCCGACGAGGTCCGCCTGCTCCAACGCAAGGACGCCCGGGCCTGGACTGTGTCCGACCTGCCTTTGCTGGATGCGGCCCGACAACGCCTGGGCGACCCCGAGGCCTCGCGACGCAGGCGGCGTCACGAGGCAGCCGTTTCCGCCGAACGGGCCAACATGTCCAGAGTCATCGACGAGATCCTCCAACTTGAAGACGACGAGGGGATGATGGCGCAGTTGAACCAAGGGGGCCTTCGCGACGCCCTCGTCGACGAAGGTGCGCTCCCAGTCGCGGAGCCCGACAGCCTTGCCGGCCCGTTCGCTCACATCGTCGTCGACGAGGCCCAGGAGCTGACCGACGCGGAATGGCAGATGCTGCTCCAGCGTTGCCCCTCCCGGAGCTTCACCGTCGTCGGGGACCGCGCCCAAGCACGCCACGGGTTCACCGAGTCGTGGGAGGAACGACTCAGACGGGTCGGGCTCGACCGGATCCAAGTCGCTTCCCTGACCATCAACTACCGCACACCGGTAGAGGTCATGGTCGAAGCCGAAACGGAGATCCGAGCAGCCCTCCCCGACGCCAACGTGCCGACCTCCATCCGCAGCAGCGGCATACCCGTCCAACACGGACACATCGACCAGCTCGGCCAGATCCTCGACACCTGGCTCGCCAAGCACGCCGAAGGCATCGCCTGCGTGATCGGCGACCCCACATTCGTCGCCAGAGACCGGGTCCGGTCGCTGCGCGCCGAGCAGGTCAAAGGTCTTGAGTTCGACCTCGTCGTGATCATCGACCCCGAGACCCTTGGCACCGGTACACAGGGCGCCGTCGATCGCTACGTCGCCATGACCCGCGCCACCGAGCGCCTCATCATCCTGACCACTTCCTGACAATCCCCCCTGCCGCGCCGCTGACCGCAAGCCACCATGCCGTACCCGAAGCCCGCGCCGCTGGACACGAACTGCTCGTCAAGACCGGCCAACCCGTAGACGGCAGCAACGGCCTTGCTGGTGGCGCTAGCGCCCATGTCGGCGTCCGCCTGTCATCTGATCATTCAGCAGAGCTGAGAGGAGGCAGAGCCGGATGCTCGACGCACCCAAAGGCGGTGAAGTGACGCACCTCCCAAGACAGCGCCGTCTTGGCTGGCTACGCGGTGCCGAGGATACGTAGCGCCGCCTGTGCATTCGCCCGTGCAACTCGGTCCAGTGGCAGCCAGCCAGGGTGGTTGTCTGGCAGCTCGTCGACCAGCGTGCGGATGCGTCGCCGGTCTGACCCGGCCAAGTGCTCGGTCTCGGCGAACGGGTCCTCAATGCAGGCCAGTAAGGCGGCCGCGTCGAATAGGTGTCTGTCCCGGTTCCGCGAGTCGGTCAGGTAGGCGGCGGCCTTCAAGATCACGGCTGCGAATGGGCGCGGCACGGAGATAGTGGTGGGCCCGTCAGGACGGATGTCGAGAACAGCGTTGACGGTTCGCTTTAGGGCTTGCGTCCCACCATCGATAGGGACCATGTCGCGGCCGCGCATCTGCTCTATGACGATCGGTGCCGGGTGGTCGGCGGCGAGTACATCGACGTGGTGTTCTTCTTGCCGGCGTTGCCGCTGCTCCTGCTCCTGCTCCTGCTGCTGATCATCGTCGTCATCCTGTTGAAGGTCTTCTTCGCCATTCACTTGGCCGCCGCCGCCGCCGACGTCGACGACCTGGTCGTGTCGCACCCAGCGGTGGGCGGTGTTGTCGCGCGGATCGATTTTCTCTTGGAGTCGGTAGCCCAGAGTCTCCAGCGCAATGGCGGCCTTGGCGGGCACGCCGCGGGCGGTCTCGATGTGCAGCAGGATGTCGACGTCGTTGGTCGGCCGAACGACACCGAGACCGCGGTGCACGGTGTGCAGCTGGGTCATCAGGCCGCCCACGAGGGTCCATTGGTCTGAGGGCAGCACGTCGGCGATCTCGGCGACGTTGGGCCAGGGGTGCGGCCAGCCGCCCACTGCGGCTTCGACCCGGACCTCCGGGCGCTCGTGCGACCGGTCAACCATCACCACGGAACCTGTACAGAACGTCGTCTAGGACCTGCGTGGCGACGCCGCGCTCGCGGGGATCTTCGCTGGTCGCGGAGTCGAGGGCAGCCAGCACGTCGTCCAGCATCAAGGCTACGACAAGGTCGAGGGTGACGCCCTCCGCCTCGGGGCGGTCTTCGGTCTTGACGGCACGCAGGACGAAGTCGCCGCGGGGGTTGGGGCGGAGCCCGTAGGTCTGCACGAGGTGGTCCTCGTGGCGGGAATCGACGTACCAGTCGGTCCCAGCGTGACGATCCTGACCGACGAGTCCGGGGAGCGCGCGCCGTTCGACGGCGCTGGACTCACCGAGCCGGCCGGCGGCGGACTGATGTCCGGTGAACCGGCCCACGAGGGCGCGGTTGCGGGTGGCGGCCACGAGATCGTCGCTGCCGATG
>JBAUWM010000255.1:0-11706 GCA_049583775.1 Nocardioides sp. | reverse complement strand
GAGCACGGCGTGCCCGGCGACGTCGCCTGGAGCATGGCGCCGCGCGGCACCAACACCGGCGAGCCTCTCGAGGCGGCGATCGCGCTCGGCGCCGACGTCGACTTCTCCGCGCTCGGCTGGTTCTGCCCCGGCCTGGAGCAACCCGACGGCGGCGGTTCGTTCACCTTGGGATTCCGCAGCGGCGTGATCGTCGACGCCACCGGGCGCCGCTACGCCAACGAGTGCTTGCCATATGACCGCTTCGGCCGCGAGATGGCCAAGGCGCCCGAGCGGGTGCCGTCGTGGTTCGTCTTCGACTCGCGCGAAGGCGGGCGACTGCCGGCGATCGCGATGCCCGAGGGCGATCCGGCCGAGCACCTGGCCGCCGGCACCTGGGTGAGCGCCGAGACGCTCGACGACCTTGCCGCGAGCATCGGCGTTCCGGCAGACGCGCTGAACGAGACCGTGGCCACCTTCAACGGCTACGCCGAGACCGGCATCGACGTCGACTTCGGGCGCGGCAACGACGAGTACGACACCTTCTTCGCCGGCGGCCAGGGCCCGAACAAGGCACTCACAGCGGTGGACCAGGCGCCCTACTACGCCGCGCGTTTCGTGCTGTCCGACCTCGGCACGAAGGGCGGACTGGTCACCGACCCGTGCGGGCGCGTGCTTCGTCCTGACGGGTCGACGATCGACGGCCTGTATGCGGCGAGCAACTCAACTGCGTCGATGTTCGGCAGCGTCTATCCCGGCCCCGGAGCGCCGCTGGGGTCGGCGATGGTGTTTGCCTCCCTGGCCGTGCGCGACATGGGCGCCTAGTTCTCGGTCTGGAGACCCAACCACCCCACCCCTCGCCCAGATTGTCTGACAATCTTGGGTTGACCCCTACAGTGGGCAGGACTGACCACCGCAAGAGAGGAGTGAGGCGATGACGACGTCCATCACGGATGTGTCGACAGACCAGGCGAGCCCCACGTCGGGCGAGCTCGAGTTCGGTCGCGCAGAGGCTCGGACCGCGCACAACTATCACCCGCTCCCGGTTGTGGTGGCGCACGCCGAGGGCGCCTGGATGACCGACGTCGACGGCCGTCGCTACCTCGACCTGCTGGCCGGCGACTCGGCCCTCAACTTCGGGCACTCGCACCCGCGCCTGCTCGAGGCCGCGCACGCACAGCTCGACAAGCTCACCCTGACCAGCCGCGCCTTCGTGCACGACCAGTTCGCCGACTTCACCGAGGCGCTCGGCGACTTGTGCGGCAAGGACCTCGTGCTGCCGATGAACACCGGTGCCGAGGCAGTCGAGACCGCGATCAAGGTGGCCCGCAAGTGGGGCTACCAGGTCAAGGGCGTGCCGCAGGGCCAGGCCGAGATCATCGTCGCCAGCGGCAACTTCCACGGCCGCACCACCACCATCGTCGGCTTCTCCGACGACCCGGACGCCTACGCCGACTTCGGGCCGTTCGCGCCCGGCTTCATCACCGTGCCGTACGGCGACCTGGCCGCGCTTGACGCCGCGATCACCCCGAACACCGTCGCAGTGCTCGTCGAGCCGATCCAGGGCGAGGGTGGCGTGGTGATTCCTCCGGCTGGCTACCTGCGCGGCATCCGCGAGGCCTGCACCCGCAGCAACGTGTTGTTTGCGGCCGACGAGATCCAGGCTGGTCTGGGGCGCACCGGCCGCACCTTTGCCTGCGACCACGAGGACGTCGTGCCCGACATCTACGTGCTCGGCAAGGCGCTCGGGGGCGGCATCGTGCCGGTCTCGGCGATCGTGGCCAACCGCGACGTGCTCGGTGTGCTCAAGCCGGGCCAGCACGGTTCGACCTTCGGCGGCAACGCGCTGGCCTGCGCGGTCGGCGGCGCCGTGGTTGAGATGCTCGCCACCGGCGACTTCCAGCGTCGCGCCGAGGAGGTCGGCGTGCTGCTGCGCGAGCGGCTCGACGCAATGATCGGCCACGGCGTGCTGGCGGTGCGTTCGCGCGGCCTGTGGGCCGGTGTCGACATCGACCCGGCCGCCGGAACTGGCCGTCAGGTCTGCGAGGCCCTGATGGAGCGCGGAGTGCTCGCCAAGGACACCCACGGCTCGACCATCCGGCTCGCGCCACCGCTGGTCGTCTCCGAGGCTGACCTCGGCTGGGGTCTCGACCAGCTGGCCGCCGTGGTCGCCGGCTGACTAGCAGTCGGGCTACGCCAAGGCTTCGACCATGGCGGGCAGCGACGCGGCAATGATCGCCAGCAGCTCGTCGCGGGAGACACCCGCTGGATCGGCGACCCACGAGGTCACCTGTGCCTCGCACATGGACGCCCAGCCGCGCACCACCAGACGCATGACCGGGGTGTCGTCGATCAGCTCGGCGTCGGCATCTTCGGTGAAGATTCGGTCGGTGAGCGCCGACATCGCCTCGTCGTAGATGGCACGCAAGGTGTCGTTGCCACCGGCGGCACCCTTCATCAGCGAGAGGTAACCCTCGTAGTTGGCCTCGACGTACTCGACGTAGGCCAGCATCGACGCGGCCAGTCGCTCGATCATGCCCACCCCGACCGGCGGGGCGGTTTGCGCGACGAGGTCGTCGGCAGCCCGGCGCACCACAGCCTCGTGGAAGGCGTGCTTGTTGCCGAAGTAGTGATAGAGCAGGCCTCGCGAGATGCCGGCCTCGTCAGCGAGCAGGTCGATCGACAACTCGTCGAGCGATCGAGTGGCGAGCAGGCGTACGCCGAGATCGAGCAACTGGGCGCGGCGCTCGTCGGGGCTCAGCCGGACGCGAGTGGTGGCGGTCACGAGTCCACTCTATTGACGTTTGTTCAATAAAGAAAGTACCGTCCCGATATGAGCATCTCCCCCATCAGCGCCGACCAGGCGGTCGACGTCGACGTCCTGGTCATCGGCGCCGGCTTCGCCGGACTGTGTTCGGCCATCAAGCTGCAGGAATCTGGTCACCGCGACTTCGTCGTGATCGAGAAGGGCAGTGACGTCGGCGGCACCTGGCGCGACAACACCTACCCCGGTGCTGCCTGTGATGTGCCCAGCCAGCTGTACTCGTACTCGTTCGCGCCCAACCCCGACTGGTCGATGTCGTTCTCGCCGCAGGCCGAGATCCAGGCCTACATCAGGCGGGTCGCCGAAGGTTCCGGCACGCTCGACCGCTTCGTCTTCAACACCACTGTCGACGACGCCCGCTGGGACGACGCAGACCAGCGCTGGCAGGTCGCCACGTCGTCTGGCAGCTCCTCGACCAGCTACCGCGCGCGCGTCGTGATCAGCGGTGCCGGGGGTCTCTCGGAACCGAAGCTGCCTGCGATCGAAGGCATCGAGTCGTTCGCCGGCGAGCTGTTCCACTCCGCCCGCTGGAACCACGACGTCGACCTCACCGGCAAGCGTGTCGCGGTGATCGGCACCGGGGCCTCCTCGATCCAGATCGTGCCGGCCATCCAGCCCCAGGTGGCCCACCTCGACGTCTACCAGCGCACCGCCCCGTACGTGATTCCGCGCAACGACCGGTCGTACAAGTCACTTGAGAAGGTCGCGCTCGCCAAGCTCCCGGGCCTGCAGACCCTGTATCGCACCGGCATCTACTGGGCCCGCGAGGGATACGTGCCCGGGTTCACGATGGCCCCGAAGCTCGCGACCCCGGCGGCCAAGATGGCGCTGAGCAACATCAAGAAGGGCATCGCCGATCCCGAGCTGCGCGCCAAGGTGACGCCTGACTACCAGATCGGGTGCAAGCGCATCCTGATCTCCAACACCTACTACCCGGCGCTCGCGGCCGACAACACCGAGGTGGTCACCGACGGCATCGCCTCGATCACCCCGACGGGCATCGTCACCGCCGACGGCACCGAGCGCGAGATCGACGTCCTCATCGTGGCCACTGGCTTCCACACCACCGAGCTGCCGATCACCGAGCACATCACCGGCCGCTCGGGTGCGACCCTCGCCGCCCGCTGGGACGACAGCGGCATGTCGGCCTACAAGGGCACCGCCGTTCCCGACTTCCCGAACCTGTTCTTCCTCGTCGGACCCAACACCGGCCTGGGCCACTCGAGCATGGTCTTCATGATCGAGTCACAGGTCACCTACATCGTCGACGCGTTGAACACGATGCGGCGCAACGAGTACGCCACCGTCGAGGTGACATCGGAGGCCGAAGCGGCCTGGACCGGTGACATCCACCGCCGCATGGAACGCACCGTCTGGAGCACCGGCGGCTGTGCCAGCTGGTACCTCGACAAGCACGGCAAGAACACCACCCTGTGGCCGCGAACGACCTTCGCGTTCCGCGGTGCGCTGGCGTCCTTCGACGTCAGCGCCTACACGGTCTCAGCCAGCAACACGCCCCACCCCACACCCACGACACGCACCACACGAGAGGCAGTCATCGCATGAAGACCCTGAACGACAAGGTCGTCGTCATCACCGGAGCCGGCTCTGGAATCGGCCGCGCCCTGGCCCTCGACTGCGCCGGCCGAGGATCCCTGCTCGCCCTCTCGGACGTCGACGAGGCCGGCCTGGCCGAGACCGTGAAGCTGGTCAGCGATGCCGGGGCAGCAAAGGTGCGCTCAGATCGCCTCGACGTCGCCGATCGCGACGCGTTCTCCCGCTACGCGCTCGACATCGTGCAGCACTTCGGCCGGGTCAACGTGATCATCAACAACGCTGGCGTCGCACTGGCCGGCGACCTGGTCGACCTCGAGTACAACGACATGGACTGGATCACCGGCATCAACTTCTGGGGCGTCGTGCACGGCACCAAGGAGTTCCTGCCGCACCTGATCGCCAGCGGTGACGGACACGTCGTCAACCTGTCCTCGCTCTTCGGCCTGATCTCGATGCCCGGCCAGTCGATGTACAACGCCTCGAAGTACGCCGTGCGCGGCCTGTCCGAGGCGCTGCGCGAGGAGATGCTCGTGGCCGGCCACCCGGTCGGCGTCACCGTCGTTCACCCGGGCGGCATCAAGACCGCCATCGCGCGCAACGCGCGGGTCTCGGCGAAAGAGGACAAGGAGGCCACCGCCAAGCTGTTCGACAAGAAGCTGGCGAAGATGACCCCCGAGAAGGCTGCCCAGATCATCATCAAGGCCGTCCTGAAGAACCAGGCTCGCGTGCTCGTCGGTCTCGATGCCCATGCCCTGCACACCCTCGGCAAGTTCACCGGCTCGCGTTACCAGGACATCGTGGCGGCGTCGGCCAAGCGCATGCTCCCGGCCAAGACCACGGTCGTCTAAAGCCTGCGCTCGGCCGTGCGATAGACAAGGGCCCGTGCTGGACGTCGGGAACCCGGTGAGGGTCGTGATGACCAAGTGGGGCGATCGTCCTCACTGGGAGTTCGGCGCGCGCCTCCTCGGGGAGGACGAGCACGGTCACTGGCTCGGCGTCCCAACGGGCACCCCGATGGCGCGGCCGGGGCTGTCGCTCGTGACCGAGACCGACCAGGTGTGCCTGGTGCCGCGACCCTCGCACGGGGGCTGCGGCGCCTGGGTGGCCACGTTCCACGCACCGGGCATCTGGGTGTCCACCTATGTCGACATGACCTCGGTGCCGAACTGGGAGGGCGACGTCTGTCGCGCCGTCGACCTCGACCTGGACGTCATCCGCACGGCCGACGACGAGGTGTACGTCGACGACCAGGACGAGTTCGTCGAGCACCAGGCGAGGTTCGGCTACCCGGCTGACACGGTCGCCTTGGCCGAGCAGAGTTCCGCGTGGGTGCACCACGCGGTCGTGCACGAGCTGGCCCCGTTCGACGGCGAGCACCGCCACTGGCTGGAGCAGCTTGCCTCAGCGTGAACGCGGGTGCCGGACTCGTCGCCCGAGCGTCCTGACCGGGCCGACGAGTCTCGGTCCGGCCAAGCGACTCTCGACCCGCTGAGCCTCGCGGGCCAGGGGTTGAGCGAGGTACTCCCCCAGGATCACCCCGGCGGCCAGCGCCAATGCCACGGACGCGGCCGTGATGAGCGCAACCAGGCCCTCAGGCGTGTCCCGCCGACTTCCCTCACCGAGCAGCGCGAGGCCTCGATAGATCGAGATACCCGGCAGCATCGGCACGACCGCGGAGACCACGACGATCAGCGGTGGCACTCGTAGTCGCCCGGCGACGGTATAGCCGATGAGTCCCACGAACAGGGCGGCGAACGCCACCGACCACGTGCGTGCGATGCCGGGCTCAGCAATCGACTGTGAGATGGCGATCGCGAAACCAGCCACCAGCGCCACTGGTGCGAGCACCCTCTTGGGGGAGTAGGACGCGAAGGCGAAGGCTGAAGCGGCGATCGCAGCCCCGAGGGCCGTCCACCCAATCCCCTGGATGCCGGTCACCCCGGGGCGCACCGTGGGCAGATCGACCCCCACCGTGTAGGCCAGGCTCAGGCCACCACTGACCCCGGCGATGATGCCGGCGGTCGACAACAGTGCCTCAGTGATCCGGGCTCCGGCGGTGATGTAGAAGCCAGTGAGCGCGTCTTGCAAGGCACCCATGAAGCCGATGCCGGCAAGCAGCATCACGATGTTGGCGGTCACGACGAGCGAGACGTTCACGTCGAGCTCGATGGCGGCCGCGCCCACGGCCACCAAGGTGGCCACGCCTCCACCCGCCACTTGTTGGTAGAACGACGGGATCCGGCGCCGGGCAATGCGCAGCTGCAGTCGGTCGATGAGCACCGCCGAGACGGCCGCGAGCAGCGCGACCAGCCAGTCGCCGCCCAGCTGCACGCCGATGCCGGCCGACATCACACCCCACCCCAAGGTGACCGCCCACCGCGGACGATCATGCCCGGTGGACACGATGCGACGTAGCTCAGCGCGGCCGTCGAGCAACCCGAGCTCTCCCCGCATGACCGCTCGCACCAGGTGGTCGACACGGGTGAGGTCCTGGTAGTCGATGACCCGCTGTCGCACCTGCCGGGTGGCGATCAGCGGCACCTCCTCGGCACTGGCCTGGTGACTCATCGTCAGCGACGTGAACGTGATGTCCACATCGGCTTCGGGGGCTCCCAAGGCTCTGGTGAGCGACAGCATGGTCGCCGTCACGTCAGCTGCGCCGGCGCCTGAGGACAGCAACAGCTCGCCAACGCGCAGACAGAAGTCGAGGGTGAGCGTGAGCTCTCGCGACGTTCGCTGCTGGTCGGGATCTGGAGGCATGCTCCGATGGTGGCAGTTCACCCGAGGGGCCTGGCAACTCGGTGTGGAACGCTGGTGTCGTGCGGATCGAATTCCACGCCTCGGCCGAGCCGACGCTCGGCGTCGAGTGGGAGCTCGCGCTGGTCGACCGCCGGACTCGCGACCTGCGCAACGACGCGTCGCACCTCTTTGCCCGAGCACGTCCGCGGCTTCCGGACACGTCCCGGCTGCACCAGGAGCTGCTGCGCAACACCGTTGAGATCGTGACTGGGGTCTGCCGCACCGTCGGCGAGGCGATGACCGACCTCCGCGCCACGCTCGAGCGGGTGCTGCCGGCCGCTGACGACCTAGACATCGACCTGTTTGGCGCAGGCACGCACCCGTTCGCGTCGTGGACCGGTCAACAACTCAGTGAGGGTCATCGCTACGAAGAGCTGATCAACCGCACGCAGTGGTGGGGTCGGCAGATGCTGATCTGGGGAGTGCACGTGCACGTGGGGCTCCCCGAGCGCGATCGGGTTCTTCCCGTGCTCTCCTCCCTGCTGAACTACTACCCGCACCTGCAAGCGCTCTCGGCTTCCTCCCCCATCTGGGCCGGGCACGACACCGGCTACGCGTCGAACCGGGCGCTGATGTTCCAACAACTGCCAACCGCTGGTCTGCCGTTCCAGTTCGAGCGGTGGGAGGAGTTCGAGCACTTCGCCTCCGACCAGCTGACCACTGGAGTGATCGACACGCTGTCGGAGATCCGGTGGGACCTGAGGCCGGTGCCGACGCTGGGCACCTTGGAGAACCGCGTGTGCGACGGCGTCTCGAACCTCGGCGAGATGGCCGCCCTCGTGGCGCTGATGCACTGCCTCGTGGTCGACCTCGACACCCGGCTCGCGCAGGGCGAGACGTTGCCGACGATGCCTCCCTGGCACGTGCAGGAGAACAAGTGGCGTTCGGCACGCTACGGCCTCGACGCCATCGTCATCCTGGATGCTGCCTCGTCGGAGCGGCTCGTGACCGACGACCTCGCCGATCTTCTCGTGCGACTCGAGCCGACCGCCGCACGGCTGGGTTGCGCAGCCGAGCTCGGCTCGGTTGCCGACATCGTGGCCGGCGGCGCCTCGTACCAACGTCAGCGTGCGGTGGCCGAGCGGACTGGTGGAGACCTCGTGGCCGTGGTCGACTCGGTCGTGCGCGAACTGACGGCGAGCCTGTGAGTCATCAGATCTGACCGCGAAGGTAGGCGAAGGAGCGCTGCATGTCGCCGAGATCGCGATACCAGGTGCGCACCTCGACCCGACACTTCACGCGCTCGAGTCGTTGGTCGTACTCCGAACACTCAGCCATCGCTTCTGAGTCGGTGGGCGGATAGAGACCTGCTCCCTCGGCGTACTCGATGCCGAAACCGTTCTGAGGGTCACCGGTCACGTCGACGATGATCGGGCGCTCGCTCCCGGGTTGGTGACCGGGTGCGCGGTCGCTGGCCTCGGCCGGTGCGATCGCGGTCACCGCGAGGGCAGCCGCTGCGAGGGCAGCCCCGACGGAGACGCCGAGAGCGCAGCGGTGAAGGAGCGCGGACGTGTGGTGTGCGGCAGCGATCATGGAGTTCTCCCGAGGTCGTGCACCGGCCGGTCCGGCGACATCGAGGACGTTAGGCAGCCGTGACGACGAAATCCGTGCGTCGCCGACCCGGCTGTGGAGAACCCCCACTCCGGGCGAGGTTGTGTGCGACTCGTGGACGTGAGCTGACCTGCGCCACCCGGGCCACGACAACCCCCAGACCGATAGCGTCGCAAGTACCTCACGATCGGAGCACCGCATGGCCGCACGACGCGAACGCCTCACCTTCATCGGCTCGCAGGGCGAGGAGCTGTCGGGGCGGGTGGAGCTGCCGGCCGGCCCGATCCGCGCGACTGCGGTGTTCGCTCACTGCTTCACGTGCTCATCTGACTCGGCAGCCGCGGCCCGGATCTCGGTGGCGCTGGCTGAAGCCGGCATCGCGGTGCTGCGCTTCGACTTCACCGGTCTCGGGCGTTCTGACGGCGACTTCGCCGACACCAACTTCACGAGCAACATCGCCGACCTCGTCGCCGCGGCGACCGAGCTGGGCGAACGCTACCGCGCCCCTGGCCTTCTGATCGGGCACTCCTTGGGTGGCGCAGCCGTCCTTGCAGCAGCCTCACGGATTGCTTCGGTGCGCGCGGTCGTGACGATCGGGGCTCCCTCGGAGCCCGACCACGTCGAGGCCCTCCTGGCCGACGGTGTCGATCAGGTCGAAGCCGACGGCGAAGCCACGATCAACATCGGCGGCCGTCCGTTCCGCATCAAACGACAACTTCTGGCCGACCTCCGCGAGCGAACGCTCGACGACTCCCTGGCCGAGCTCGACGCCGGCCTGTTGGTGATGCACTCCCCCACCGACAACACCGTGGGCATCGACAACGCCGCCGCGATCTACGCCGCTGCACGTCATCCGAAGAGCTTCATCAGCCTCGACGGTGCCGATCACCTGCTCACCAACCGCGCCGACGCTGCCTTCGTCGCCTCCATGATTCGCACGTGGGTCGAGCGCTACCTCGAGCCCGAGGCCGAACCGGACGTCACCGCAGCGACCGACGCTGTCGTGGTGGCCGAGACCGGCGCGGGTGGGTTCATCAACCAGGTGGTGACCGGTCGGCACCGCTTCGTGATGGACGAGCCCACGTCAGTCGGCGGTGAGGACGCCGGACCCAACCCGTACGACCTGCTCGGGGCGGCACTCGGCGGCTGCACGTCGATGACGATCCGGATGTATGCCGAGCGGAAGAAGATCCCGCTCGAGCGCGTCGAGGTCGAGGTTCGCCATGGCAAGACGCACTGCGCAGACTGCGAGAAGACGGCGTCGGGCGCTACCCCGAAGATCGACCAGTGGGAACGGCGACTCCGCTTCACCGGTGCTGACCTCACCGACGAGCACGTCGCCGCGTTGACCCGGATCGCCGACCGGTGTCCGGTCCACCTGACCCTGGAAAGGTCGTCGGTCGTGGTCACCGAGGTCGCAGGCTGACGGCATCGGTTTCGCAGTCTGCTTGTGGTGGTTGTCACGGCAGGCAAGGATCACCGTGACGAAAGGTGCTCCTGTGGCTACTCCGATCGACCCGACCTCCGCGGCTTTCTTGCTCGCGGAGAACCGGCAGATGCCGATGCACGTCGGCGGACTGCAGTTGTACAAGAAGCCGGAGGGCGCGGGGCGCAACTACGCCCGCGAGATGTTCGAGCTGATGCAGCGCGACGACGAGATCGCTCCGCTCTTCCTCAAGCATCCGCACCGCTCGGTGCGCACCGGTGGCCAATTGGTGTGGAAACCCGACGAGCAGTTCGACATCGAGCACCACGTGCGGCACAGCGCGCTGCCCAAGCCCGGTCGGGTCCGCGAGCTGCTCGACCTGTGCTCACGACTGCACAGCACGCGCCTCGCCTGGGAGCGGCCGCTGTGGGAAGCCCACGTCATCGAGGGTCTCCGTGACGGCCGGCTCGCGATGTACACCAAGATCCACCACGGGCTCGTCGACGGCGTCTCGGCGATGCGGCTGCTGGCCAGCACGATGAGCACCGATCCCGAACGGATGGGCATGCCCGCGCCGTGGGCGACGTTCCCGGTCAAGCGCGACCGCACGAGTTCCGACGACGGTGGACTCGCCGAGCTGCCCGTGAGTGCGCTGCGCACGGCGTTCGGCATCACCGCCGATGCGGCTGGGCTGCCCGGGGCGCTCGTCAAGACGATCAGCAAGGGCATGCGCAACGAGACGTCGGCACTGTCGCTCTACGCTCCGCGCACCATCTTCAACCAGACCATCACCGGGTCGCGACGTTTCGCAGCCCAAGACTGGCCGATCGAGCAGCTGCGCGGCATCGGCAAGGCCACCGGCACCACCATCAACGACGTCGTGCTGGCCATGTGCTCGGGCGCGATGCGGGCCTATCTGCTCGAGCTCGACGCTCTGCCGGACGCACCGTTGGTGGCGATGGTTCCGGTCGGGCTCAACGCCAAGCAGTCTCAAGTCGCCTCCTCCGAGGGCGGCAACGCCGTCGGAGCGGTCATGGTGCAGCTGGCCACCGACCTCGACGACCCGGCGCGACGTCTCAGCGCCATCCACCGGTCGATGAAGGACGGCAAGGAAGCCCTCTCCTCGATGACGCCCCTGCAGATCTTGGCGATGAGCGCGATCGGACAGGCGCCGGCGATCCTCACCCCGATCCTCCGGATGCAGGGCATCGTGCGGCCGCCGTACAACTTGATCATCAGCAACGTGCCTGGTCCGCGTTCGACGCAGTACTGGAACGGCGCCGAGCTGGTGGGCAACTACCCGCTGTCGATCCCGATCAACGGCATGGCGTTGAACATCACCTGCACCTCGTACGCCGGCCAAATGGGATTTGGGCTCACCGGGTGCCGGCGCACGG
Source organism: Nocardioides sp. (assembly GCA_049583775.1). GTDB lineage: Bacteria > Actinomycetota > Actinomycetes > Propionibacteriales > Nocardioidaceae > Nocardioides. The sequence continues at coordinate 176 of JBAUWM010000255.1, read as the reverse complement.
TGCCGCACCTCCAGCGCTTGCTCATGCACCTCCACAACGAGGTCAAGGCGTTGGAGAAGGCGGCGGGGATCTAGCCGGCCACGGCCTCCTCGAACCCACCACCGACCACGTCGGCCACGGCACGCAGCCGCGCCCGGGTGATGTCCGCGACCGTCAGCAGGCCAGCTGCGTGGGCG
>JBAUWM010000254.1:0-1590 GCA_049583775.1 Nocardioides sp. | reverse complement strand
CCTTAGGACAGTGGGCTAGCGTCCTGCGCATGCGAGTGGGACTCACCGGCGGTGTGGCGTCGGGCAAGAGCACAGTGGCGGCCATGCTGGCCGACCTCGGAGCCGTGGTGATCGACGCCGACGCCATCGCCCGCGAGGTCGTCCAGCGCGGCACGCCGGGGCTCGAGAAGGTCGTGGCGGCCTTCGGGCGCGAGCTGCTCACCGCCGAGGGCGACCTCGACCGGCCGAAGATGGGCGAGCTGGTCTTCAACGATGCCGAGAAGCGAGCCGTGCTCGAATCGATCGTTCACCCGCTGGTGTTCGAGCGCTATGCCGAGCTCGAGGCCGCTACGGGGCCGGGCGACATCGTCATCCATGACATCCCGCTGCTGGCCGAGACCGGTCGCGCCGACTCGTTCGACGCAGTCGTCGTGGTCGACGTGCCTGATGACACCCGGATCGATCGGATGCTGCGTGACCGGGGCTGGACCCGCGCAGACGCCGAGTCGCGGATCGCTGCCCAGGCCACGCGAGAGGACCGCCTGGCCATCGCCACGCACGTGGTGGAGAACAACGGCACCATCGACGAACTGCGTGAACGCGTCGGCGAGGTCTACCGCGAGCTGGAGACGCTCAAAGAGTCCGCGTCATGAATGTGCTCAGCGGGTCGGTGCGGTAGCTGCCGAACGGGTCGCACTCGACGAACCCATGTCGTCGGTAGAGCGCGTGCGCGGGGTGGAAGAACTCGTACGCCCCGGTCTCGAGGCTCACGCGGACGTGCCCGTTCAGCCGCGCCTGCCCGAGAACGAACTCGAGCAACGTGCTAGCGATGCCCTCGCGGAGACGTTGAGCTGCGGTGCGCATCGACTTGAGTTCTGCATGCCGGTCGCCGAGGTCCTTCAGCGCTGCGCACCCCACGACGCCGCCTCCGTCGTAGGCCGACCAGAACTGCACGTCGGGCGCCCGCAGTCCGGCGAGGTCGAGAGCATGCGTCGACTCCGGCGGACCCATCGACCGCAACTGGGCCACGTGGGCTTCGAGAAACGCCACGATCTGGGGACTGGTCAGGTCGTCGGGCGCGATCTCCACACCGCAAGGCTAGGAGACACACAGCCCCCGCCGTCACGAAGACGGCGGGGGCTGACTCGCAGGCGGGTGGGCCGTACGAGAACTTCGGTTGCCTACGCAGCGAGGTCCGGGTCGCCGAGGCGGCGCAGCTTCTGCAGTGCCTCCCGCTCGAGCTGGCGCACTCGCTCGGCCGAGATGCCGTGCTTCTGGCCGATGTCGGCGAGCTTGTGCTGTCGGCCGTCGACGAGGCCATAGCGCGCGCGGATGATGTCGGCAGCTCGCTCGTCGAGGTGGCCGACAAGCGCGTTGAGACGGTCGCGTGCCTCGACGTCGAGCACAGTGAGGTCTGGCGACGGCGACGTCTCCTGCGCCATCAGGTCACCCAGCGACGTGTCGCCGTCATCATCGACGGGGGTGTCGAGCGAGACGTGCTCTCGTCCCCATGCCATCAGGTCGAGCACGCGATCGACGTCCATGCCGAGCTCGATGGCGATCTCGGAAGGGTCGGGGTCGCGGCCGAGCTGACGCTCGAGCGTGCGGCGG
>JBAUWM010000253.1:0-2739 GCA_049583775.1 Nocardioides sp. | reverse complement strand
GCTCGCGTCCGAGACCTTCGACGCGGACGGTCCCGCCAAGCGACCGAGCGTGCAGGTCGGCGACCCGTTCATGGAGAAGCTGCTGATCGAGTGCACCCTGGAGATCTTCGCCGAGGACCTGGTGGTCGGCATCCAGGACCTCGGCGGCGCCGGGCTGTCGTGCGCCACCTCCGAGCTGGCCAGCGCCGGCGACGGCGGGATGCATGTCGAGCTCGACCGGGTGCCGCTGCGCGACTCCACGCTCGCGCCCGAGGAGATCCTGATGAGCGAGTCGCAGGAGCGGATGATGGCCGTCGCCGAGCCCGGCGACGTCGAGGCCTTCCTGGCGATCTGCGCGAAGTGGGACGTCGAGGCCGTGGTGGTCGGCGAGGTCACCGGCACCGGCCGGCTGCACATCGACTGGCACGGCGAGCGCGTGGTCGACGTGCCGCCCCGCTCGGTGGCGCACGACGGCCCTACCTACCACCGGCCCTTCGCCCGGCCGACCTGGCAAGACGCCCTGCAGGCGGACGGTGCCGAGGCGCTCGCGCGGCCGTCGTCCGGCGAAGAGCTGCGCGAGACCCTGCTGCGCCTCGCGGCCAGCCCGAACCTGTGTGACAAGTCGTGGATCACCGACCAGTACGACCGCTACGTGCGCGGCAACACGGTGCTGGCGCAGCCGAGCGACAGCGGGATGATCCGCATCGACGAGAGCACCAACCTCGGTGTCGCGGTGAGCACCGACTGCAACGGCCGGTTCGCCAAGCTCGACCCCTACACCGGCGCGCAGCTGGCGCTGGCCGAGAGCTACCGCAACGTCGCCACGGGTGGCGCCGTGCCGCTGGCCATCTCCGACTGCCTGAACTTCGGCTCGCCCGAGGACCCCGACGTGATGTGGCAGTTCGCGGAGGCTTGCCGCGGGCTCAAGGACGCATGCCTCGAGCTCGGCATCCCGGTCACCGGTGGCAACGTGAGCCTCTACAACCAGACCGGCGAGACCGCCATCTTGCCGACGCCTGTGGTGGCCGTGCTCGGCGTCATCGACGACGTCACTCGCCGCACGCCCACCGGTTTCGGTTCGGTCGAGGGTGACGAGCCGGGCCACGCGGTGCTGCTGCTGGGCGATACCCGCGAAGAGCTCTCGGGTTCGGAGTGGGCGCACGTCGTCCACGGGCACCTCGGTGGTCAGCCGCCGACGGTTGACCTAGCCGGAGAGAAGCGCCTGGCCGAGCTGTTGGTCGAAGGGGTGGGGTTGCTGACCAGCGCCCACGACCTCTCCGACGGCGGTCTGGCGCAGGCCTTGGTCGAGTCGTCGCTGCGCGACATGTGCGGCGTCACGGTCACGCTCGAAGGGGACCCGTTCGTGGCGCTCTTCTCCGAGTCGGCCGGACGGGTGCTGGTGACGGTGCCGACCGGCGACGTCGACCGACTCGGCGACCTGGCGGCCAGGCATGGCGTGCCGGTGACCAGCCTTGGCATCACCGGTGGCGACACCCTCTCGGTGTCGGGCCTCTTCGACGTCAACCTGCTCGAGCTGCGCTCGACGTGGATGGCGACGCTGCCACGCGCGCTGGCCTGAACCGCGAGTCGTCCACACGCGGGTTTGTGAGGACTGCATCCACAGCCCTTCTCTCGACAGCGTTGCTTGGCCCAGTTCTGCGCTGGACTCATGGTCATGACGCGAGAAGGGACTTACCGTGGTGACCATGACCGCCGCCGGGATCGAGCACGTCGGGCTTCCTTGGGGTCGACCGCTGAGCTACGAGGATTTCGAGGCGCTGCGCGAGAGCGTCGATGACGGACACCGCTACGAGCTCATCGACGGCGTCCTCATCGTGAGCCCGAGCCCGATCCACGTGCACCAACGGGCTGTGGGCAACGTGTACGTCGCCTTGCGGGCCTCCGTGCCCGACGAGCTCGAGGTGCTGCTCGCACCCTTTGACGTCGTTTTTCTGGGCGAGACGGCCACCGTGATGCAGCCTGACCTGCTCGTGGCGGCCCGGGGCGACATCATGCGGCGCAACTTGCCGAGCGCGCCGCTGCTCGCCATCGAGGTGTTGTCGCCGAGCACGAGATCATTCGACCTCCATCTGAAGAAGGACCGGCTGCGTCGCGCTGGTTGCGCGCACTACTGGGTCGTCGACCCGGCGGCGCCGTCGGTCGTCGCTTGGCGGTTGGTCGGAGCGGGCGAGAGCGCTGTGTACGAGCTGGTGGGGGAGGCCGTCGACGACGAGGTGCTCAGCGTTGATGAACCGTTCGCCATCACCGTGGTGCCGCGCGCCCTGGTCGAGCGCTGACCCACCCGTGGGCGGCACGGCCACGAATGCCGACCATGCACAGACGGACCCTGCTCGGCCTGCCCGTGGTCGGGGCGTTGGCCATCACCCTGACCGCTTGCGGAGAGGACCCGCCCGTGCCTGAGCCCGACCAGTCCGGTGGCGGCATCGTTCGCTACGGCGACGACCCCAGCCAGTTCGGCGAGCTCTACCTGCCCGACGGCGTTGCGCGCGGCGTGGTCGTGGTGATCCATGGCGGCTTCTGGAAGTCGGCCTACGACTACACGCTCGGTTCCTCGCTGGCGGCATCGCTTGCCGCTGAGGGCTGGGTGGCGTGGAACCTCGAGTACCGCCGTGTCGGCGACGACCCGGGGGGAGGGGGCGGCACCCCGGCCACGTTCGACGACGTCGCGGCCGGTATCGACAAGCTCGCCGAGCTCGACCTCGACCTCTCGACCGTGGTGACGCTCGGGCACTCCGCCGG
>JBAUWM010000252.1:0-13939 GCA_049583775.1 Nocardioides sp. | reverse complement strand
GAGGTAGCCCGCATCGCGGCACTTGGTGTCCGCGCCGCCCACGCCGCCTCCACCGGGGCCACGTCGAGTCCGGACTCGAAATAGCGCCGAGCGACGACAGCCGTCGCCGCCTCCACCCGGGTGACGGTGCGCAGCCGGGTACGCACGTACGCGGGGACTTCGTGCGGCTCGAGCCCTGCGCGCAGCGCCGGTTCGAGCGTGCCCGACTGGGTGTGCCCGGCCACCGGCAGGCGGGCGTCGGCCAGCAGCATCAGCACCAGGTCCCGATGCACGTGCGGCTCACGAACGGTCACGGCAGCCTCAGAACATCGTGTAGAGCTGGGCCAACGGAAGCCGCTGCGCCGGCTCGGGCTTGATCGTCTCGCCGTCAACCGCGATCGCGAACGTCTCGGGGTCGACCTCGATGTCGGGCAGTGCGCTGTTGTTGATCATGTCGGCCTTGGTGAGACCCCGCGTCGGCTCGAGCCCGACTAGTCGACGGCGTAGGCCGAGCCGACCCTCGAGGCCGTCGGCGATCGCGGCGGGCGACACGAACGTCAGCGAGTGGTCGGCGCCGTCCTCCACGAGCGCTGGGCGCATCAGCACGGGCTGCGGCGTGGGGATCGACGCGTTCGGGTCGCCCAGGGCACCCCACACCAGGGCGCCACCCTTGATCACCACCGAGGGTCGGATGCCGAAGAAGCGTGGGTCCCACAGCACCAGGTCGGCCAGCTTGCCCGGTTCGATAGAGCCGATCTCGGCGGCCATCCCGTGGGCGATCGCCGGATTGATCGTGTACTTCGCGACGTACCGCTTGGCCCGCAGGTTGTCGGCCGGGGCGTCGGCCATGCCCGAGTGGTTGCCCAGCCGGTGCTTCATCGTGTGGGCGACCTGCCACGTGCGGCACACCACCTCTCCGATGCGCCCCATCGCTTGGGCGTCGGAGGAGGTGATCGACAGCGCGCCCATGTCGTGCAGCACGTCCTCGGCCGCGATAGTCGTGGCCCTGATCCGCGATTCGGCAAAGGCCAGGTCTTCGGGCACGCGAGGGTTCAGGTGGTGGCAGACCATCAACATGTCGAGGTGCTCGGCCACCGTGTTCACGGTGTGGGGGAGCGTCGGGTTGGTCGAGCCGGGGATCACGTGCGCGAGGCCAGCGACCTTCAAGATGTCAGGCGCGTGCCCACCGCCTGCGCCCTCGGCATGGAACGCGTGGATGCCGCGGCCGTTGATGGCGGCCACGGTCGACTCGAGGTAGCCGGCCTCGTTGAGGCTGTCGGAGTGCAAGGCCACCTGGAGGCCGTGCTCGTCGGCAGCGCTCAACGCGGCGTCGATGGCGGCCGGGGTCGAACCCCAGTCTTCGTGCACCTTGTAGCAACCGGCGCCCGCCAACGCCTGCTCGGCCAATCCGGCGGCGCTCACGGTGTTGCCCTTGCCCATCAGCAGGATGTTGAGCGGCAGTCGGTCGAGCGCGCGGTGGATCGTCTGCAGGTGCCAAGCGCCCGGTGTCACGGTGGTGGCCTTCGACCCCTCTGAGGGGCCGGTGCCGCCACCGCCGACGGTGGTGATGCCGGTCGCGAGCGCCTCGACCAGCTGCGAGGTCGACAAGAAGTGCACGTGGATGTCGATCGCGCCGGCGGTCAAGATCTTTCCCTCGCCGGAGATGACGTCGGTGCCCGGACCGATCACCAGGTCCGGGTGAACGCCGTCGGCGATGTCGGGGTTGCCCGAGCGTCCGAGGGCGACGATTCGGCCGTCGCGCAGACCGACGTCGGCCCGCACGATGCCCCAGTGGTCGAGCACGATCGCGTTCGTGATGACGGTGTCGAGTGCACCTTCGGCCCGCGAGCGCGTCGATTGCGCCATCGACTCACGGATCGACTTGCCCCCGCCGAACACGGCCTCTTCACCGCCAAAGGTCAGGTCCTGCTCGACCTCGATCCAGAGATCGGTGTCGCCGAGCCGCACCTGGTCGCCGGCAGTCGGGCCGTAGAGCGCGGCGTACTCCGCGCGAGTGATCGTCACCATCAGGCAGCCCCGCTTGGGCGCACCTGAATGCCCGGCACGAGCCGGGCGCCGCCGAGCGCCACGATCGAGACCTCTTGCGAGGCACCCGGCTCGAAGCGCCGCGACGTGCCGCTGGGGATGTCGAGTCGGAACCCGACGCAGCTGAGCCGGTCGAAGGCGAGCGCCGCGTTCACGTCGGGCAGGTGGATGTGCGACCCGATCTGCACCGGCCGGTCGCCGGTGTTGACGACAACGATGGCGCCGCGCTGATCAGCCGTGCGGTCGCCGTTCAGTTCGAGAGTTCCTTCGGCGACGCGGATGGCGCCCGGGCCGGACGACTGGGTGGCGATAGCGAACTCCTGCTCGTGGGTGGGTGGTCAGGCGATCGGGTGGTGGAGGGTCACGAGCTTGCGACCGTCAGGAAAGGTCGCTTCGACCTGCACGTCGGCGAGCATGTCGGCCACCTCGGGCATGACCTGGTCGCGGCTGAGCACCTCGCGGCCGGTGGTCATCAGTTCGGCGACGGTGCGGCCGTCGCGGGCGCGCTCGATCACCCAGGTGCTCAGCAGAGCAACGGTTTCGGGGTAGTTGAGGCGGACGCCGCGCTCGAGGCGATCGCGAGCCACCATGCCGGCCACCGCGAGCAACAACTTCTCGGAGTCGGAGGGAGTGAGATGCACGCCTCAGACCGCCATCGCCGCTCGGACGGCGTCCACGGCACCAGGCCCGCCCTCGCCACTGGAGGTGATGCGGCCCGATTCGAGCACGTAGTAGTTCTGTGTGGCGCGGAGTGCGAAGCCAACGTGCTGCTCCACCAGCAGCACGGCGAGGTCGCCGCGTCGGGTCAGCTCGATGATCACGTGCTCGATCTCTGCGACCACGTTGGGCTGAATGCCCTCGGTCGGCTCGTCGAGGATCAGCATCCGGGGCTTGGTGAGCAGGGTCCGCGCGATCGCCAACTGCTGGCGCTGACCACCCGAGAGGAGGCCAGCCCGACGGGACAACAGGTCGCGCAGTGCAGGGAAGGTGTCGATGACCTCGTCGATGGCCGACCGGTCGGTCGTCACGAGCTGCAGGTTCTCCAGCGTGGTCATCTGAGGGAACGACAGCTGGCCTTGCGGCACGTAGCCGAGGCCTCGCCGCACGCGCCCGCTGGGTCGCAGCTTCGTCACGTCCTCGCCATCGAGCAGCACCTGACCGCGCATCACCGGCAACAGCCCGACGGCGACCCGCAGCAGCGTGGTCTTGCCGGCGCCGTTGTGGCCCATCACCGCGGCCGCACCACCGTCGGGGATGTCGATCGTGACGTCCTGAAGCACCTTGGTGCGGCCGTAGCCGGCCGTCACTCCGCGCAGCTCAAGCACGGTGGCTCCCTTCGCTGGGCGGGACGTCTTCGGTGGTGGCGGCCTCGACCTGGCGACCGAGGTACACCTCCTGGACCCGTTCGTTGGCCTGGATCTCAGCGATGGTCCCCTCGGCGAGCACCGTGCCGGCGTGCATGACCGTCACGATGTCGGCGAAGCTGCGCACGAAGTCCATGTCGTGCTCGATGACGACGATGGTGCGCTCGTGCCCGATCCGGCGCAGCAGCTCACCGGTCTCTTCACGTTCCTCGGCGCTCATGCCGGCCACGGGTTCGTCGAGCATCATCACGCGGGCGTCCTGCACCAGGAGCATGCCGATCTCGAGCCACTGCTTCTGACCGTGCGCGAGGATCCCCGCCGGTTTGTCGCGCAACGCCGTGAGGCCGATGGTCTCGAGGGCCTCCTCGACGTAGCTCGGCACTCCCCGGCGGGCCAACACCATGCCCCACGCGCTGCGGTGCACGCCGCCGGCGATGTCGAGGTTCTGCAGCACGCTGAGCTCCTCGAAGACCGTGGCAGTCTGGAAGGTGCGGCCGATGCCAGCGCGCACGATCCGGTGCGACTTCATGGTGAGCAGGTCCTGGTTGCGATAGCGGGCGATCCCGGTGCCCTTGACCAGGCCCGTCACCGCATCCACGAGCGTGGTCTTGCCGGCACCGTTGGGGCCGATCAGGAAGTGCAGCCGGCCCTGCAGCAGGGTGAGGTCGACCCCGTTGATGGCCTTGAAGCCGTCGAAGTCGACGGTGAGGTCTCGGATCTCGAGGTAGTCGAGCCCCTGCTCGTCGGGCGTGAGGTTCTGGATGCTCATGAGGTCGTTGCCTTCCGGGAGATCAGGCTGCGCAGCTGTCGCGGCAGGTCACCCACGCCGCCGGGCAGCAGCAAGATGACGAGCACGAACATCGCTCCCAGGAAGTAGGTCCACTGGGAGGGGAAGGCCTCGGAGAGCGAGGTGCGCCCGTAGCCCACCGTGAGCGCGCCGAGGGCCGGGCCGAGGAACAGGGCCCGACCGCCCAGGGCAACGCCGGCGATGAGGAAGATGGAGGCGGTCGCGTCGACGTCGGAGGGGGAGATGATGCCGGCGATCGGGGCGAACATCGCCCCGCCCACGCTCGCCATGATCGCGGCCACGACGAACGCGACGAGCTTGATGTTGGCGGGGTCGTGGCCGAGGAAGCGCACCCGCTCCTCGGCGTCGCGAGTCGCGACCAGCAGTTCGCCGAAGCGGCTGCGGTAGAGCTGCCAGACGATCAGCAGGCACACGAGCAGCAGCACGACGGTGATGGAGTAGACCATCTTCTTGTTCACCGGGTCGTACAGGTTGTAGCCGAAGAACAAGGTGAACTGGTTGAGCCCGTTGAAGCCGCCGGTCTCCTGGATCGTCGCCACGAGCAGCGTCGCGAACACGACCGCCATCGCCTGGGTCAGGATCGCGAAGTAGGCCCCCTTCACCCGGCGCTTGAAGATCGCCGTCCCGATGATGGTCGCGGCCACGGCCGGCAGCGCGAGGATCGCAAAGATCGTGAAAGCGCCGCTGCGGAAGGGCTCCCAGAAGCCCGGCATGGTGCCGTTGCCGTAGAGCATCATGAAGTCGGGGATGCCGCCAGGGCCGGCCGCCTCGAGCTTGAGGTGCATGGCCATGGCGTAGCCGCCCAGGCCGAAGAACACGCCTTGCCCCATGACGAGCATGCCGCCGCGACCCCAGGCCAGACCGATGCCGACGGCGGCGATGGCCCAGCACGTGTACTTGCCGAGGCTGTTGAGCCGAAACGGGCTCAGCACCGACGGCGCGACCACCAGCATCAACACCGCCAACAGGGCGATCCCGAGCAGCGGGGCAAAGGTGCGCATCAGCGCGAGGTTGCGGGTGCTCATGCCAGTCCTCGAGTCCGGACCGTGAAGAGGCCCTGCGGTCGTGCTTGAAGGAAGATCACGACCAGGGCGAACGTGGCCACCTGAGCCATCGCCGCGCTGGTCCAGTCGGCGAAGAACGCCGTGACGATGCCGACGGTGAAGGCGGCGATGATGGTTCCCTTCAGCTGCCCCAGTCCGCCGGCGACGACCACCAGGAACGCCGAGATGATGTAGGCCCGACCGAGGTTGGGATTGGTGCCGGAGATCAGCGAGATCGCCACGCCGCCGAGGCCGGCGAGGCCGGAACCGATGAAGAAGGTGATCCGGTCGACGACGCGGGTGGAGACCCCCATTGTCTCGGCGAGGTCGCGGTTCTGCACGGTGGCCCTGATCTGGCGTCCGAACGAGGCGTACTTGAGCAGCGCCGCAAGGGCTAGCAGGGCGGCTCCGGCCAGCAGGATCGTGAAGATCTGTCGGTAGGGCCAGTTGTAGCCGAACACCGGGATCGTGCCGTCGAGCCAGCCGGGTGCGACGACAGGGTCGCCCTGCGCGCCGAAGATGTCCTTGGCCAGCTGCTGCAGCACGAGGCTGACGCCGACGGTGACGAGCAAGGTGTCGAGAGGCCTTCGATACATCCACGAGATGACGGCGATCTCCAGCACCAGGCCGAGTAGTCCGGCCACGATGAAGGCGACGGGCAGCGCCACCAGGATGGACAGGTCGGCGTTCGTGACGACCTGCTGGGTCACGTAGGCGGTGTAGGCGCCGACCATGAGGAACTCGCCGTGGGCCATGTTGATGACGCCCATCTGGCCGAAGGTCAGGCTGAGGCCCAGGGCCGCGATGAGCAGCAGTGCGCCGCTGGCTGTGCCAGCGAGAAGCGGGGTGGTGAATGCGTCCACGCGGACGTCCCTCCGAGTTCGGCGACGGGTGGTCGATGACGAGCGGTTGGGGCTCGGCGACGCAGCCGGTCGCAGCGCCGGTCCGTGCCGGGGTCCCGCAGCATGCGGCGGGACCCCGGACGGGTGGTGCGGGTTGGTCGAGGTTCAGCTTTCGAGCCTCAGGGAGTGCCTACTCGGCGGACGGGTCCCACCAGTCGTAGCCCTCGAGGAACGGGTCGGGCTCGACCGGCTCACCAGACGTGAAGACCACGTCGAACTGGTTGTCGTCGTTGATCTGGCCGATCAGCGCGGTCTTGGAGATGTGGTGGTTGTCTCCGTCGATCACGACCGTGCCCTCGGGGGCGTCAAAGCTGACCCCGTCGCTGGCACCGTTGACGGCGTCGACGTCGAACGACCCGGCCTTCTCCACGATGTTCTTGTAGAGGTACAGCGAGGTGTAGGCCGCCTCCATCGGGTCAGACGTCGGGCGGCTGGCGCCGTACTTGGCCTGGAAGGCGTCGATGAACGCGGTGTTCGTCGGGGTCTCGACGGACTGGAAGTAGTTCCAGGCGGCGTACTGACCGGTGACGGGGTGTCCCATCGATGGCGCCTCTTCTTCAGCGATCGACACCGAGATGATCGGTGACGAGTCGGCGCCGAGGCCCTGCTCGTAGTAGGCCTTGATGAAGCCCACGTTGGAGGAGCCGTTGATCGTGTTGAACACGAAGTCGGGTTTGGCCGCCACGATCTTGGCGACCTGCGTGGTCCAGTCGTCGTCGTCGAGCGGCACGTACTCCTCGCCGACGATCTCGATGCCCAGCTCGGCGGCGTACTGCTTGATGATCTTGTTCGCCGTGCGCGGGAAGACGTAGTCAGAGCCGGCCAGGAACAGGGTCTCCACACCCTCAGCAGCGAGGAAGTCCATGGCGGGAATGATCTGCTGGTTGGTGGTGGCTCCGGTGTAGTAGATGTTCTCGGAGGCCTCGAGGCCCTCGTATTGCACCGGGTAGAACAGCAGACCGTTGTTGGCCTCGACGACCGGGAGCATCGCCTTGCGTGAGGCTGAGGTCCAGCCGCCGAAGACGGCAGCGACACAGTCGGCGGTCAGCAGTTTCTCGATCTTCTCGGCGAAGATGGCCGGGTCACTGGCGCCGTCTTCGACGACGGGCTCGATCGCCTTGCCCATGATGCCGCCGGCGGCGTTGATCTCCTCCATGGCGAGGGTCAGCGAGTCGCGCACGGTCTGCTCGCTGATCGACATGACGCCGGATGTGGACTGGAGGAAGCCGAGCTTGACGGAGTCGCTGGACGTGTCGACACAGCTCGAGCCGGATGCCCCCTCTTCGTCGGACTTGGAACCGCCGCAGGCGCTCAGGATGAGCGCGGCGGCCAGGACGGAGGCAGTGCCCGTCGCCAGGCGAGCGCGTGATTTCAACACAGGTCGGAACCCTCTCGGTTCAACTACGTCTACGAGCACCGCGCTGTGCTCTCCTAGAGCCAGGAACTTAGGAAGCCGGCATTGCGGGTTACTACCAAATGGAATTAATTCCATGTAACGAAATTGACCGTGCAGTCGAGGCCCCCGCTCCCCTGTGAGCGTCATCTCACACGGGCCGTGAGTGACGGGATCGACACTTGTTGAATTACGGTCAACACCATGCACCCCCGCTGGCTCGTTGCCCTGCTCGCCACGTTGATCGTCGGTCTGGTCGTTCCGGTCGGGGGAGCACACGCCGTGCCGACGGCCCGCGGTGAGGCCGATGCCACCCGCGTTGAAGCGCCGCGCACGGCCTCAGGCGTGGTGTCGCGTGGCATCTCCTTTTCCTTGTCCAACTCGGTGGAGGGCTTGTTCGAGACGCTCGGTGGCTGCGCGGCAGACCGCAAGTTCCACGACGTGCGGGCTCGGCTCGTGGGTCCGCGTCGCGTCGTGGAGGGGCGTGCCGGTGCGATCGGAGTGAACCTGCTCGTGCACGATGCCGGCACGGGCGGTTGGTTCTGGAACCTCCGGTCGCACTCGGGCCACGACTACGCCACCCAGCTGGCGCGACAAGGTCAGACATCGGTGGTGCTCGATCGACTGGGCTACGACGCAAGCCCGCTGCGCAACGGCAACCGGTCGTGCCTCGACGCCCAGGTGGCGATGGTGCACCAGGTGGTTCAGAATCTGCGGGCGGGCAAGTACGACCTGGCTGGGCGTCCCGCCGGCACCGGCCCGCGTCCAGCTGCCTCGCATGTCGTTGTGCACGGGCACGGCACGGGTGCACTGATCGCTCAGCTCGAGGCTGCCCGCAATAACGACGTCGACGGCCTGGTGCTGATGTCGTCCAGCTCGACCAGCCCGAAGCAACTCGCCGTGGCGACACTTCGCGAGCAGGCAGCAACCTGTCTCGGCGGCGCCGACTTCGCGCCGTTCGGCGCGACCAACCAGACCTTCAACCGCCTCATGTTCGCCTCGGCCGCCAACGACGTGCGCCGACGCGCTGCTCAACTGCGTAATCCGACGCCGTGCGGCGACGTCGCCACTGTGTCTTCGGCGGTGTTGATCGGCCGCAGCGAGGCATCGGCCGTCGACGTCCCGGTGCTTGTGCTCAGCGGCAGTCGCGACGCGCGGGTCTCGCCGATGAACCGTGCCCAGGCGCGCTCAGCCTTCTCCGGCAGCCCGCACGTGACCGCGCGAGTCTTCCCTGGAGCTGGCAGTGCGTTGCCGCTCGAACGTCAGGCACCCCAGGTTCGCGCCACCGTGCTGCGCTGGCTGCACGGCCTCTGAGGCGCGCGCGTTCGACGAAGACTCAGACGTCGGCGCTGCTGAAGTGGCTGAGCGCGCGCGTGGGCCACACGACCATCAGTGCGAGCACGGCTGAGGACATTGCTGCGCAGGCGATGCCCGCCGCGGCTCGATTGACGACGACGTCGAACACGAACGTGGTGCTGCCGATCACCAGCAGGCCGACGCTCGCCAGGATCGGCCACGTCATCCGGTCAGCGGCCTCGACCACCTGGGTCTTGACGTGCCTCCCGGACAGCCGACGGTGCAGCGCCACGGGGGAGAGCACCAGGGCCGTCGTCACACCAGCCAGTGAGACCAGGAAGAGGTACCCCGCGCGCTGCGCGTCGTCGAGATCCTCGAAGCGCTCCTGAAAGGGCAGGGTCAGAAGGAACCCGGCCAGCAGCTGCACCCCGGTCTGCACCACCCGCAGCTCTTGGAGCAGGTCGATCCACTTTCGATCGGCGCGCTCGTCGTCGGTCTCGTCGCGTGGCATCTCGTCATCGTCGTCTCCCCATGGCATCGGAACCTCACCTCTGGGTGGGTTTCGCCCGCCCGTCGGCGGCGAGAATGACGTGATGAGCCACTCCTCTGCCCTCGCTGACCGACCGCGCAGCGCCGAGCTCGTTGCCGCTCTCATCTTCGGCGCCGCAGTACTCACGGTCGCCGTTGACGCCAGGGCGTTGAACCTGGCGATCTGGGTGCTCAACTGATTTGCTCGTTGGGGTGAGGCGCTGTCAGATGGCGATGAGCAGCCTAGAAGCATGACGAGGTTCGGCTACACCCTCATGACCGAGCAGAGCGGGCCCAAGCAACTGGTCTCCTACGCCCGGACGGCGGAGCAGGTCGGTTTCGACTTCGAGGTCTCCAGCGACCACTACTCACCCTGGCTGGTGGAGCAGGGCCACGCGCCCTATGCCTGGACCACGCTGGGAGCAGTGGCCCAGGTGACCGAGCGGGTCGAGCTGATGACCTACGTGACCTGTCCGACGCTGCGCTACCACCCAGCCGTGGTGGCCCAGAAGGCTGCGACCTTGCAGATCCTGGCCGATGGGCGCTTCACCCTCGGCCTCGGCGCCGGGGAGAGCCTCAACGAGCACGTCGTGGGGCGCGGCTGGCCCAGCGTCGCGACTCGACACTCGATGTTGGCCGAGGCCATCGACGTGATCCGTTCGCTGCACACCGGCGAGCTCGTCGACCATCGAGGTGAGTACTTCCAGGTCGACTCGGCGCGCATCTGGGACGTGCCAGATGATGGCGTCGACATCGCCGTGGCGGTGTCGGGCGACCGGTCGGTCGACACGTTCGCTCCCCTCGCCGACCACCTGGTGGCTGTCGAGCCAGACGGTGAGCTGGTCGACCGCTGGAACGCCACCGACGGCGCCCCACGGATCGAAGCTGGCGGGGCCCGGGCGATCGGACAGATCCCGATCTGCTGGGGGCCGGACGCCGACGAGGCCAAGCGCGTGGCCCACGAGCAGTTCCGCTGGTTCGCCGGTGGGTGGTCGGTGAACGCCGACCTGCCGACCCCCGCCGGGTTCGCCGGCGCCAGCCAGTACGTGACCCCCGACGACGTGGCCGCCTCCATCCCGTGCGGCCCCGACCTCGACGCCATCGTCGAGGCGATCGTGCCGTTCTTCAAGGCCGGTTTTACCGACGTCGCCGTGGTGCAGGTCGGAGACGCGAGCCAGGAAGCCTTCTTGCGGGAAGCGGCCGGGCCGCTGCTCGAGAAGCTGCGTGACGCCTCGGCCTGAGGCACCACGACAAGCGAACGGGGCCGAGCCATGCCGGCCCGGCCCCGTTTCGCGTGAGACTTCGCTCAGGCAGATGCCTCGATCGCTGCACGATCCTCCTGCGGAGTGCTGCCGATGCTGATCTTGCGCGGCTTGGCCTTCTCGGCCACTGGCACGACCAGACGCAGCACCCCCGCGTCGTAGGCGGCCTCGATGCGCTCGAGGTCGAGGTTGTCACCCAGCACGAGCTGACGACTGAAGGCGCCGCGGGTGCGTTCGCTGGCCAGCATCTGCCAGTCGCCGTTGCCGGCCAGGCGTTCGGCCCTGACCGTGAGCACGTTGCGCTCGACGTCGAGGTCGATGCTCTCGGGAGAGACCCCGGGGAGGTCGAACTCGATGACGAAGCGGTCGCCCTCGCGCCAGGCGTCCATCGGCATGACCGCGGGACGGTTGGTCGTTCCGAGCAGCTGCTGGGTCAGTCGGTCGAAGTCGCGGAACGGGTCGGTGGTGCGAAGCAACATGGGTGTCCTCCTGGTTCATGTCGTGACATGCCGTCGTCGGCATATCTATATCAACGGGTATAGGTTGTATATATTCCAGGAATCAGAGAAAGTCAACCCATGAGTTCAGTAAGCGGCGGTGTCTACGCCATCTCGGTGGCCGCTGACATGGTGTCGATGCAGATTCAGAACCTGCGTGTCTACGAGCGCCATGGGCTGGTGCTCCCCGGCCGAACCGCAGGGGGAACCCGGCTCTACTCGCAGGCCGACATCGAGCGCTTGCACCGCGTTCGCGAGCTCCTCGCCGACGGCCTCAACCTGGCCGGCATCTCTCGAGTGATGGCCCTCGAGGCCGAAGTGCTGCGACTGCAGGCTGACAACGCGCGATTGCGCAGAGGTCGTCCGGCCAGCATGCGAGCGTCACCCACATAGGTGACCAGCCCTCGCCCTAGCCCGCCTACCGTCGAACCCATGGCTCAGCAGGCGGCGCGCGGCGCGACCAGGTACGACTTCGAGTTCGCCCCGAGCTACCGGCTCCCGGGGCTGGTGCTGGGCATCACGGGGTCGACAGCGTGGGTCGAGATCGGGCCTGACGGGCTATTCGTGCGGTTCGGCCTGTGGCGACTGCGTACTTCACTGGCCAACGTGGTGCGGGTCTCGCACACGACCAACTACGCCTGGTGGAAGACCGCTGGTCCGCCGCACCTCTCGTTCGCCGATGGTGGGGTCACCTTCGCCACGAACGGCGATCGGGGCATCTGCGTGGGCTTCGATGAACCCGTGAGAGTGCTCGACCCGACGGGGCGACTGCGTCATCCGGGCGCGACGATGACGTTGGCTGATCCGCAGCGCTTCGAAGAGGAGCTGCGCGACCTGCAAGCTGCCGCGCTCTGATCAGAGGACGTGGCGATGGTGGTCGGGCTCGAACCCGTTAGCCAGCCCCCAGATCACTGCTTGAGATCGACGCGAGACGCCGAGCTTGCGGTAGAGCGAGCGGATATGAGTCTTGACCGTGTTGATCCCGATGTAGGCGTGCTCGGTGATCTGTTGGTTGCTGAGCCCTTGGCAGATCAGGGCGAGCACTTCCGACTCCCGCGCCGACAAACCGACTCCGTCTCCGGGCCAGCGGCCGATCTCGTCGCCCGAGCTTTCGTCGGGCGGCATCACCTGTTCACCACGATGAACCCGCTCGATGGCATCGACGAGCTCGTCGGCGGTCACGGATTTGGAGACATACCCCGCCACACCGTGGGCAGTGCTGGCGCGTACGAGCTCGGGCTCGACGTTCCACGTGAAAACCATGACTTTGGCGGGGCCGCCCTCGACCAGCTCTTCCATGTCGATGCCGTTTCCCTGCACCTGCCCAAAGGTGTCGTACAGGACGACGTCGACGTCGCTCTTGACCGGGAGGCCGGCGTCCAGCTCGACCACCTCGACACGGTCGGCGAAGGGCTCCAGAAGCGCGGCGGTGCCAGCGACCACGATGGCGTAGTCGTTGACGATGGCGATCCGGATCGGCCTCATGACCGCACCCTAGTCTCGCGAGGTGCTGCGCCGTTCGGGTGAGGCGGGGGTCATCCGCCGCCGGTGTTGATCAGGTCGCCGCACATGAAGTCGCCGGGGGAGACCTGCGACCAGCGGCCCCGGTTGTACTGGATGATCTTGATGCAGCGACTGGTGGTCTTCGCGCCAACCGGCATGGGGGCATGGATGCCGTTGCTGGTCCAGTCGCGGACCTTGCGCAACGAGCTCACCAGCGTCGAGCGTGAGAGCCGCCCGCCCAGCTTGCTGGCCTCCTCGACGAAGAGGCGGGCGGCTGACCAGGCGAAGAGTCCGAAGTAGTTCGGGATCGATCCGGGGGCCACCTGGTCGAGCCACTGCCGGTACAGCACCATCTCGGGGATCTTCGCGTCGTCGAAAAGTTGGAGGACGGAGTAGACGTTGACTCCCTCGGCGGCGCTGCCCGCCTGGTCGGTGTAGTTCTTGTCGTAGAGGATCGGGTCCTCGAGGTAGACGGCGGGCTCGAAGTTCTGCTGCTCCATGGCCTGCTGCAGCTTGAGAGCGAACTGATAGGGACCGAAGTACTGGACGAAGTCGATGTCCTTGTCCTTCATCTCCTGCACGTAGGGAGCGAAGTTGAACTCCCCGGTATCGATGCCGCGCACTAGGTCGACGTTCATGCCTGCCTTGTCGTAGGCGCGCCCGTAGCTCTCGGCAGTGACGCGCGCAGCCTCGACGTTCACGTAGAGGATGGCGACGTGCTGGGAGGCCTCCTTCTCCGACTTGAGCCAAAAGTTGGCCAACGAGCTGGGCACCATGCTCGTCGCCTGCGAGTAAGCGGCGAAGCACCCGCCGCAAGCGTTGCGTTGCGGCGTGGTCGAGACGCTGCGCACGTCGGGTAGACCACACGCGGCGGCGGTCGCGGCGCCGCCCTGGTCTTGCGAGGACACCGAACCGATCGCGCCGAAGGCCTCGTCGCAGACCGTCGCGTAAGCCTGCTGGTCGCCGCCGGCGTCGGAGCGGGCGTCGAGCTCGAGCAGCTTCAGCTTGCGCCCGCACAGGTCGTCGGTCGCGTTGAAGTAGGCGACGAAGGCGGCGGCGCCGTCCTGGGCGGCCTGGAACAAGCCCGGGACTGGTCCGGAGATGTCGGAGGCGTTGGCCAGCGTGATGGTGTCATCGGTGATCCCGGTCTGGTTGGCGAACCCGTCGCACGATCCGGCCGCAGAATCGCCGGCCGGCTGGTTCTCGGGAGCGACGTCCTCGGGTGCGACTGGCGCGCCCGGATCGGCGCCAGGAGCAACGCCCGGGCCAGCGGGCTGGTCGGGAGTCGTGCCCGGCGGCAGCTCGCCGGCTGCGGGAT
>JBAUWM010000251.1:0-2894 GCA_049583775.1 Nocardioides sp. | reverse complement strand
GACAGTCCGATCATCGATGCGTTGATCGACGCCGCCGAGGCCGGCAAGCAGGTGTTGGTGATCGTGGAGATCAAGGCGCGCTTCGACGAGCAGGCCAACATTCGCTGGGCGCGCAAGCTCGAGCAGGCCGGCTGCCACGTGGTCTACGGCCTGGTGGGGCTCAAGACCCACTGCAAGCTGGCGATGGTGGTGCGCGACGAGGGGCACCGGGGCGGCGGCATCCGGCGCTACACCCACATCGGCACCGGCAACTACAACCCGAAGACCTCGCGCACGTATGAGGACCTCGGCCTGATCACCACCGACGAGACCATCGGCGAGGATGTCGCCCACCTGTTCAACAACCTGTCGGGCTGGTCGCGCAACGCCTCCTACGACCAGCTGCTCGTGGCGCCCGACTCGGTGCGCTCGGGGCTGGTCGACCAGATCCACGCCGAGATCGCGCACCACGCGGCCGGTCGCCCCAGCGGCATCCGGATCAAGGCCAACTCGGTGGTCGACGAGGCCGTGATCGACGCGCTCTACCTCGCCTCGCAAGAAGGTGTGAAGGTCGAGCTGCTCGTGCGCGGCATCTGTTCACTGCGTCCCGGCGTGCCGGGCTTGTCGGAGAACATCATCGTGCGTTCGGTGCTCGGGCGCTTCCTCGAGCACAGCCGCATCTCGTGGTTCGAGAACGGTGGCGAGCCCACCGCCTGGATCGGCTCGGCCGACATGATGCACCGCAACCTCGACCGCCGCGTCGAGGTGCTGGTGCGACTGCCCGACCCCGAGAGCGTCGCGGACGTCGGCGACCTGCTCGACCTCGCGTTCGCCGAGACCACCAACGCCTGGGTGCTCGGCTCCGACGGCACCTGGACGCGCAACTCGGGCGAGGTGCACCTACAGGAGTCGCTGATCGAGCGGCAGCGTCGGCGGCGGACCACCGGGTAGCTCCCCGGTAGCGATCCCCGGCTAGCCGGTGAACGCTCCGCTTCTCGGCCGAAATATTGGGGCAGAAGCGGTGCGAACGCCCGGGCAGTGGGGCTGGTGAGGCGTATGTGGCGCCGTTGGCTCAAAGGTCGGGCCGGTTCCGGACAGACCAACCCGCCCCTGACTTGCGCCGCGCGGGAGGCCACCCCCTACTCTGTTGGCGTTTCCTTCCGCCTCACCAGGAGTTCACGTGGCGCTGCGTTTCCGGCCGGTTGACACGGCGTTCTACGACCTCTTCACCGAGCAGGCTCAACACCTGGTCATCGGCGCTTCGCTGTTGGCCGAGATGCTCGCCGAGGAATCCGACAAGCAGGACGTCGCCAAGCGGATGCGAGCCGCCGAGCATGACGCCGACGAGACGACGCACGCGCTCATCCGGCGGGTGAACAGCACCTTCGTCACACCGTTCGACCGCGAGGACATCTACGCGCTCGCCTCGGGACTCGACGACGTGATGGACGAGATGGACGAGGTCGTCGACCTGATCCTGCTCTACGAAGTCGCCTCGATCCCCGCCGAGCTGTCGATGCAGGTCGAGGTGCTTCAGCGCTGCGCCGAGCTCACCGCAGCCTCGATGCCGAACCTGCAGTCGATGCAGTCGCTCGAGGAGTACTGGATCGAGATCAACCGTCTCGAGAACGCCGGCGACAAGAACCACCGTCGCAGCCTGGCGAACCTGTTCTCGGGTGACTACAAGACGATCGAGGTCCTCAAGCTCAAGGACATCGTCGAGGCGCTCGAGGCGTCCGTAGACGCCTTTGAGAAGGTGGCCAACATCGTGGAGCAGATCGCGGTCAAGGAGAGCTGACCCGGTGGATCTCACCTTGGCGATCGTGATCCTGGTGGTCGCGGTCGCACTCGTCTTCGACTACACCAACGGCTTCCACGACGCCGCCAACGCGATCGCCACCTCGGTGTCGACGCGCGCGCGGACGCCGCGCGTCGCCCTGCTGCTGGCGGCGGTGATGAACTTCGTCGGCGCCTTCTTGGGCCAGAAGGTCGCCCAGACCGTGGCCGACGTGATCGCCTTCCCAGCCGAAATGCTGGACAACGATCCGGTGCATGCGCTGGTGATCGTGATGGCCGGTCTGCTC
This sequence comes from Nocardioides sp., assembly GCA_049583775.1. Lineage (GTDB taxonomy): Bacteria > Actinomycetota > Actinomycetes > Propionibacteriales > Nocardioidaceae > Nocardioides. The sequence goes on along the minus strand of JBAUWM010000251.1, from coordinate 831 downwards.
GGCGCGATCATCTGGAACCTGGTCACCTGGTACTTCGGGCTGCCGTCGTCGTCGTCCCACGCGCTGATCGGCGGTCTCGGCGGTGCCGCGATCGCGGGCGGCGTCACGGTCAAGTGGGACACCGTCATCAACAAGGTGCTCATCCCGATGATCCTGTCGCCGCTGTTCGCGTTCTCGGCCGGCTTCGTGGTGATGCTGGGCATCATGTGGGCCTTCCGGCGCGCCAATCCGCACCGGGCCAACCGTGGCTTCCGCGTGGCACAGACCGTCTCGGCGGCCGCGATGGCGCTGGGTCACGGGCTCCAGGATGCCCAGAAGACGATGGGCGTGATCTTCCTGGCGCTCGTGGCCGGCGGCTACGCCAGCGATGGCGACGGGCTGCCGCTGTGGGTGATCTTCGCTGCTGCGGGCGCGATCTCGCTGGGCACCTACGCAGGCGGCTGGCGCATCATGCGCACGCTCGGACGCCGGATCATCCACCTCGACCCGCCACGTGGCTTCGCGGCCGAGTCGGTGGCGGCGTCGGTGCTCTACACGACCGCCTACGTCTTCGAGGCTCCGATCTCGACCACCCACACGATTACCTCAGCGGTCATGGGCGTTGGCGCAACTAAGCGGTTCTCCGCCGTCCGTTGGGGCGTGGCGCGGACCATCCTGGCCGCCTGGGTGTTCACGTTCCCGATGGCGGCCGGTGCTGCGGCTATCTGTTACTACGTCGCGCACTTCTTCATCGAGGTGCTGTAACACGCTGATCGGCCGCATCGAGCCGCCAGACGCCCAGCCCGCGACTGGTCGAGACAGCACTGTCGGGAATCCAGTGCTCGGGGGCTC
>JBAUWM010000250.1:0-13678 GCA_049583775.1 Nocardioides sp. | reverse complement strand
GCCCCAGGCTCGCCGGCGGCTAGCGTGACGTCGGTGCGCACCCGGCTCGCCGCAACGCCGGTGAGCCCGGCGTAGGTGGCCAGGTGCTGGGCCAACGGGACGCCGGCCCGCCGAGCGGCGAGGTCGTGAAGAGCGATGTCGGCGGCCATCTTGGCCGACCGGTTCGCGACCACCGCGCGCTGAACGACCGATGACGTGAAGCGGGGGTCGCTGGGGGCACCGATCAGCGCATCGGCGATCGGGCCGTCGAGACAGGCCTTCGACCCGGCCAAGGAATCGCCGGTCACCTGCCAGACCTGCGGCGCCTCACCCCAACCAGTGACGCCGTCGGTGTCGGTGATCTCGACGAGCACTGTCTCGACCGTGGTGGTGCGGCGCAGTGCGGTCACGAACGGCGTGTGCAGCGGCACGCTCAAGAGACGGGTGCGAACGCGCTCGATGGTGCTCATCGGCGACGCTCCCAGGCCTGGGCTGCGAGCCGCGCCAGCAGCGTGTTGGCGTCGTCGTACCCAACTCCGGCCAGCCGGGTGAGCAGCACCAACGCGAACGGCTCGGAGTCGGTCGGCCGCACCAGCGCCATGTCGTGCGTGTGATCGTCGATCCAGCCAGTCTTGTTGGCGATCGCGGTGCCCGCGGGCATGCCGGCGGGAATCGCGTCGCGGTGGGTCTGGCCGAGCATCACGTGCTCCACCTCGCTGGGTGTCTGCGCCAACAGCCGACCGAGATCGCGGGCCGTGACCACGTTGTCGTACCCAGCGTCGCGGGCCGGGCCGTCGTCGATGCCGCGGGTGATGCGGGTGCGACCACTCACGCCGGCCTCGGCCAGCACCGCACTCACCTCGGCGACCCCGGTGGGCTCCAGCAGCAGGTTGGTGGCCAGGTTGCCCGACACCACGATCGCGCGGCGCCGCAGCTCGCGGAGAGTCACCTGCTCGCCGACGTGATCCCAGGTGGCGTCGTCCTGGTCGTCGTCGCGGTCGAGCACATAACGCTCCCCGGGCAGCTCGGAGTCGAAGTCAGTGTGGATCTCGACGAGCGCGTCGAGGTCGATCTCACCACGCTGGTGACGCCGCTCGGCAGCGGTCGCGACCGGCACCTTCATGAGGCTGGCTGAGTACGCAGGCTCGTCGGCGTCCTGCTCCCACCACGTCGTGCCGTCCAGCGCGCCTTGCCAGATGCCGATCAGGTCCGACTCCACGTGGTAACCCTAGGACTGTGAGCAACCGCGTGCAGAGCCTGCTGGGCATCGAGATCCCGATCATCCAAGCGCCGATGACGTTCATCGCCCGAGCCGAGCTGGCGGCTGCGGTGTCGAACGCCGGCGGCATGGGTGTGATCGAGACGCTGACGCCGGAGGGACAGACCGACCTGGTGCGCGTGCGCGAGCTGACCGACCGCCCAGTCGGGGCCAACCTGATGATCCAGGGCTGGAAGCACGACCCCTCGATCGTCGAGGTGCTGGTGGCCTCGGGCATCTCCTACGTGGCCACGTCCGCGGGCGACCCCGCGCTGTTCACCCAGCCGCTCAAGGACGCCGGGATCACCGTGTTTCACGTGATCGGGTCGATGCGCGGCGCCGAGAAGGCAGTGGCCGCCGGCGTCGACGGCTTGGTCGTCGAGGGCGTGGAGGGTGGGGGTTTCAAGGGGGCGCTCAGCGCGTCGACGATGGTGTTGCTGCCGCTGGTGGCGGCGAGCACCGACCTTCCGCTCGTCGCCGCCGGGGGCATCTGCGACGCCACGTCGATGGCCGCGGCGTTCGTGCTCGGCGCCGAGGGCGTGCAGATGGGCACCCGGATGCTCGCGACCACCGAGGCCCGGGTGCACCAGAACTTCAAGGACGCCATCGTGGCCGCCGGAGACGACGGCACCACCCTGCTCAGCGTGCCCGGCAACCCCACCATGCGGGTGCTTCGCAACGAGCTCGGAGCCGCAGCTGCGGCTGGCGACGCGAAGCTGCTGGGGCGGATCACCGACCTCTACTTCGACGGCGACATGGAGGCCAGCGTGGCCAACACCGGACAGGTCTCGGCGCGGATCACCGAGGTGCAGCCGGTGGCTGACGTACTCCGAGAGATGTGGTCGGGCTGTCACCGGGCCCTGGACGCGGGCCGAGACCGGCTCGGCTGAGCGGATGCGCCTCCTCGGCAGCCTGCTCGGCTGCGCCGTTCTCGCCACCCTGGTCGTGCCCGGCCACCCGTCGGCGCCGGTGGCGGCCTCCCAGATCCGGCTGGTGGCCGACAACACCCCGCCGACCGCCGACCCCGAACCCGAGGCAGAGCCCAAGGACGCACCACCACCGGAGCCTCGCACGGTGTCTCTGGTCATGGGCGGCGACCTGCTGTGGCACAACACGGTCTGGCAGTCGGCCCAGGCCGATGCCCGCCGTACGGGTGGCGGCTTCGGCGGCTACGACTTCGACCCGATGTTCGCCGGGCTGCGGTCACTCATCGCGGAGGCCGACATAGCTCTGTGCCACGAGGAAGTGCCGTTCGCTCGACCCGGCCAGGCGCTGCAGAGCTATCCGGTGTTCGCGGCTCCTCGTCAGATAGCACCCTGGATCGCGGGCATGGGCTTCGACGGCTGCACGACGGCCTCCAACCACGCGGTCGACCAAGGCTGGGAAGGGCTGCGCTACACCGCCGACCTGCTCGACGCCAACGGCGTGGCCCACATCGGCACGTTCCGCAGCGCCCGCGAGCGACGTCGTCCGGTGATCCTGCGCACCGACGACGGCGTTCGGGTCGGCGTGGTGGCCGGCACCTACGGGCTGAACGGCTTCCCGGTGCCGGCCGGGCGGCCCTGGTCGGTCTCGCTCTGGGACGCGCCGAACCTGCTAGGACAGGCCCGCGCGGCACGCCGGGCCGGCGCCGACATCGTGGTGGTGCACCTGCACGGCGGCACTGAGTACGACCACCTGCCCAACGCTGACCAGGTAGCGCTGGTGAAGCGGCTCACCGCATCCCCAGCCGTCGACCTGGTGCTGGGCGACCACGCCCATGTGGTGCAGCCGATCACCAAGGTGAACGGCAAGTGGGTCGTCTACGGCATGGGCAACATGATCGCCCAGCAACAGACCGACCGGCAGAACACCTACGAGGGCATCACCGTGCGGTTCGTGTTCAGCGAGCAGCTCACCGGTCCCGGGCGTGGTCGCTTCAACGTCAGCGAGGCGGCCTACGTGCCCACCACCTGGAACGTCTACAGCGCCGGGCGCCCCATCCGGATCCAGCGAGTCGTGCGGGCGCTGCAGAAGGGTCGCGGCAACCGCGCTCGACTGCTGGGCGTGCAGGCCGACATCAGGAAGGCCGTCAACGGCCTCGGACGACGGCCCACACTGCTCGAGAGGTGATCGACGCGAAGGTGGTCAACCGCCGAACGGCGGCGGCGTGTAGCTCTCGCACTTCCCGGTGTCGAGCGGGTTGAACCGCACGCGGATCGAGCAGACGCGCCGCATCTGATCCCGTGCGTCGACGCGCAGCAGCCAGCCGCGTCGCACAGCGGTGTCGGTGGCTGCCGTCATCTTCTTTCGATAGGCGGCGTAGGTGCCGTAGCGCTGGATCAGCTGCAGCTCGGTGAACGGGATGGTGAGGCCACCCAGCTGGCACAGGTTGCTCTCGTACGTCGCAACCGGCACCTCCACCGGAGGCAGCCTGATGCCACCGAGCGCGTTGCGGTCGGAGTCCTTCGCGAGCGCTCCTCCGGCGAACCGGTAGCGCGGCGTCTTCTTGGGCGCCCGGCCGGTGCGCACCCAGCGGTCGAGCTGGTGCAACGCGGTCGAGGTGGCGTAGTGCATCGGCATCGTCGATCCCGCCACGATGCACACCGGGTGCAGGGGCGAAGGCAGCTGACCGTAGTTGCCGGCCTGCTCGATGAGGGCGCGGAAGCCCTGCTTGTCGAGCGCGGGGAGGGACGCCACGCGCAGACTCGCTCCGAACACCTGCTGGTAGCCGATGAAGTAGTCGGAGTGCCCCGTGCCGGCGATCTCCATCAGCCGATAGTTGGGGTCGTTCGACGGAGGTGTGGGGTCGGCCTCGCGGTCGCTCAGCAGGTGCATCACCGGCACGGTGAGCCTCTCCTCGAACGTCTTCTCCCCACCGCCATGGATGAGGAACCCGTCGATCGCACCACCAGCGCGCTGGTTCTCGTTGACGTAGTCGTAGAGCCGACTGGCCGACTGCGACTGCCCGGCCGCGAGCACCCGACGCACGGCAAGCCCCGGCATCGGGTCGACGCCAGTGCCCTCGCCACGCAGAGCCCGTGCGATCTGGGTGAACATGTCTTGCGCGTAGTCGTCGCCCGGGTGGTTCAGCGAGGCGTAGCGCACCGGGTCCCAGCCCTGCGGCGTGAGCGGGATGCAACACACCCCGGCGGCCTGGGCGCTGACGTGCACGAACGCATAGCCCTCGCGCAGCAGGAACTCCCGAGCCTCCAGGCTGTCGACGGGGTTCTCGAACTGAGCGGTGACGTTCACCCAGTCGAGCAGCACGGTGCCGTTGAACAACTTCTCGCTCTTCGGGCGAAACACGATGACCCGGGTGCGATAGCGCGCGGTCTTGCCCTTGAGCGTGCTGGCGACCCCCGAGACGAAGTACTCCTGCTCCTCGTAGCCGAACGGCGCCAGCTGGTGGTAGGAGTCCCACAGCGGGTGACCCATGATGCCGGCGGGCGGGTTGCTCAGCCGCGGCACGGAGGTCGCGGGCTCGGGTCGAGCGACCGCAGGTGAACCGACGGCGAGGCCGGTGGCGGTCAGGGCAAGTACGAGCAAGGGCGCGACGAGGCGCAGTCTGACCATGAAGGGGTAACGAACGTCACAACTGACAGTTACGTGGTCTGCGTTCGCGCAGCTTCGACGGCCTCGGTGAGCCCCCGGGCTGCGAGCCGGTCGGCGCACTCGTTGCCTTCGTCGCCGGCGTGCCCCTTGACCCAGTGCCACTCGACCTCGTGGCGCGCCACCTCGGTCTGCAACTCCTTCCAGAGGTCAACGTTCTTGACCGGCTGCTTCGCTGAGGTCTGCCACCCGTTGCGCTCCCAGCCGAGCACCCACTTCGTGATGCCGCTGCGCACATAGACGCTGTCGGTGTAGAGCTCGACGTGAACGCGCCGGCGCAGCGCGCGAAGCGCTCGGATCGGAGCCATCAGCTCCATCCGGTTGTTCGTGGTCTCGCCCGCCTCACCACCGCAGAGCTCGAGCTCGTGGCTGCCTTGCCGCAGCAGCGCGCCCCAGCCGCCGGGTCCCGGGTTCGGGATGCACGCCCCATCGGTCCAGATCGAGACGACCTCGAGGTCGTCACCGCTCACTCGACGACGACCTCGACCCGCTGGAACTCCTTGAGCTCGGTGTAGCCCGTGGTGGCCATCGAGCGCTTCAGCGCACCGACCAGGTTCATGGTGCCGTCGGCGACCCGTGAGGGACCGAACAGGATCTCCTCGAGAGTGCCGACCCGGTCGAACTCGACCCGGCTGCCCCGCGGCAGGTCGGCGTGATGCGCCTCGGCACCCCAGTGGAAGCCGTGGCCGGGCGCGTCGGTGGCCCGAGCCAGTGGGGAGCCGATCATCACGGCGTCGGCGCCGCAGGCGATCGCCTTGGCGATGTCGCCCGACTTGCCGATCGAGCCGTCGGCAATGACGTGCACGTAGCGCCCGCCCGACTCGTCGAGATAGTCACGGCGAGCGGCGGCCACGTCGGCCACGGCGCTCGCCATCGGCACGGCGATACCCAGCACGGTGCGGGTCGTGTGCGCAGCGCCGCCGCCGAAACCGACCAGGACGCCGGCCGCGCCGGTACGCATCAGGTGCAGGGCCGCTTGGTGCGTGGCGCAGCCGCCGACCACGACGGGCACGTCGAGCTCGTAGATGAACTCCTTGAGGTTCAGCGGCTCGGCCTGCGACGACACGTGCTCGGCCGACACGGTGGTGCCCCGGATGACGAACATGTCGACGCCGGCGTCGACGACGACCTTGGCGAATTCCTTGGTGCGCTGCGGCGAGAGGGAGCCGGCGACCGTGACGCCGGCGTCTCGCACCTGGCGCAGCCGCTCGGTGATCAGGTCGGGCTTGACCGACTCGGTGTAGATCTCCTGCATCCGCGCCGTCGCGTCGGTGCCCTGCAGTCGGGCGACCTCGGCCAGCAGGTCGGTGGGGTCTTCATACCTGGTCCAGAGGCCCTCGAGGTTGAGCACGCCCAACCCACCGTGCCGACCGAAGGCGATCGCGGTCTCCGGAGACATCACGGAATCCATCGGTGCGGCCAGGATCGGCAGCTCGAAGCGGTAGGCGTCGATCTGCCAGTCGACGTTGACTTCCTCAGGATCGCGGGTGCGCCGCGAAGGCACGATCGCGATGTCGTCGAAAGAGTAGGCCCGGCGTCCGCGCTTGGCCTGGCCGATCTGGATCTCAGTCACCCCGGGAGCCTAGTGGCCCGAGTAGTTGGGGGCCTCGACGGTCATCTGCACACCATGGGGGTGGCTCTCCTTGAGCGAGGCCGAAGTGATCCGCACGAAACGACCCTTCTCCTGCAGCTCGGGCACCGTACGTGCGCCGACGTAGAACATCGACTGGTTGAGCCCGCCGATCAGCTGGTGTGCCACGGCCGCGAGCGGGCCGCGGTAGGCGACCTGCCCCTCGATCCCCTCGGGCACGATCTTGTCGTCGCTGGTGACCTCGGCCTGGAAGTAGCGGTCCTTGGAGTAGGACTTCTTGCCCCGGCTCGACATGGCGCCCAATGACCCCATGCCTCGATAGGCCTTGAACTGCTTGCCGTTCACGAAGACCAAGTCGCCGGGCGACTCCTCGCACCCCGCGAGGAGCGAGCCGACCATGACGCTGTCGGCACCAGCCACCAGAGCCTTGGCGATCTCGCCAGAGTGCTTCATGCCGCCGTCGGCGATCACTGGCACCCCAGCTGGCTTGCAGGCCAGGGACGCTTCGTAGACCGCAGTCACCTGCGGCACGCCGACCCCGGTCACCACGCGGGTGGTGCAGATGGAACCAGGGCCCACGCCCACCTTGACGGCGTCGGCTCCGGCGTCGACGAACGCTTGGGCACCCTCGCGAGTCGCGACATTGCCGCCGATCACCTGCACGTGCCGGGTGGCCGGGTCGGACTTCAGTCGCTGAACCATGTCGAGCAACATCCGCACGTTGCCGTGGGCAGTGTCGGCCACGAGCACGTCGACGCCGGCCTCGATCAGCGTGGTCGCGCGCAGCCAGGCATCGCCGAAGTAGCCGATCGCGGCACCCACCATGAGCCGGCCGTGGCTGTCGTTGGAAGCCAGCGGGAACTGCTCGGACTTCACGAAGTCCTTGACGGTGATGAGCCCGGCGAGTCGGCCCTGCTCGTCGACCAGGGGCAGCCGCTCACGCTTGTGCTTGCGCAGCAGCATCGTCGCGTCGTCGCGACTGATGCCGACAGGTCCGGTGATCAGCGGCATCGGCGTCATCACTTCGTCGACCTTGGTGGTCGCCCACTCGGCTACTGGCGTGAAGCGCAGGTCGCGGTTGGTGATGATGCCGAGGAGCAGACCCTCAGCGTCGACGACGGGAAGTCCGGACACGCGGTACTCGCCACAGATGCGGTCGAGGTCTTCCAACGTCCGGTCGGGAGTGATCGTGACCGGGTTGGAGATGATCCCGGTCTGCGTGCGCTTGACCAGGTCGACCTGGTAGGCCTGATCGTCGATGGAGAGGTTGCGGTGCAGCACACCAAGCCCGCCTTGGCGCGCCATCGCGATCGCCATCCGCGACTCGGTGACGGTGTCCATCGCGGCACTGACCAGCGGCACCTTGATGGTGATCTCGCGGGTCAGGCGGGTGCTCGTGTCGATCTCGTCGGGTGCGAGGTCGGAATGGCCCGGCAGCAGCAGCACGTCGTCGTAGGTGAGTCCAAGGGCGGCGAACTTCTCGGGAACCTCCACCCCCCCATCGTACGGGCCGGCGACGGGTTACCCGTCGAGCGGGCGGAGCTCGTGAACAGCGATCCGCACCGTCAGGGTCTCCCCCGCCATTCGGATCCGTCCACGCATGCCGGCCGCGAGCACCATCGGCATGACGGCGCGGTTGTCGTGGGCGGTCGACAGCACGATCTCGCGCGCGCCGAGCTGACGCGCGAGCCGCGCAGCATCACTCAGCAAGCGGGTCCCGATGCCGCGGCGCTGCCACGATGAATCAACCTCAATGTCGACCGCTCGGAGGTCGGGATCATCAGACTCCGCGTCCATGACGACGGCGCCGGCTACCGCCACTCCATCGGCGAGCACGGTGATCCGCGATCCGTTGACGACGTACTCGGGCACTGCGCCGCTGCCCATCCGGCGACTTCCTGAGGGCGCGAACGCCGGGCGGTCCCGGCCCAGGACATCGCTCACCAAGTCGGCCATCGCAGCACCGCGAGCGTGTTCGGTGGCCGTGAACGGCGCGTTGCGTCTGATCTGCACCAACACGTCAGCCACCGAGAGCTCCATGACGTCCTGGTCGTCGTCGGCCGCCACGACGTCCGCGTCGAAGAGGTGCGCGACCACGTCGGGAAACGACGCCGGCTGGCTGAGCACCGACCTGGCCGCCTGCACGTAGCGGGTCGGCTGGTCGGAGAGCGCCTCCTCGGTGCAGACCTGCGCTATCACGATCTCGCCACCGGCACGCTCGAGCAGGTCGGTCACGTCGCTCGAGGTCCAGTCGTCGGGGGTGCTGAGCACCATCTCGTCGGTGACCCGCTCGACGCCGGGGAACACCTGCAGGCCCACGATGTTGACCTGCGCCTCACCGCACTCCTGCGCCAGCATCGCGAGGCTTCCGGGGCGATCAGGCAGGGTCGTGCGGACTCTCCACAGCATGGGTCGAGCGTGCGCCAGATCTATTGCTCGTTCAAGTCCGTAGCGTTTCCGCAGCGAAACAACATCGAGCCGGCTACTGGGGCTGGATCCCGTCGACCAACCAGATGCCGTCGGTGAGCACGAGGTCGACGAGCACCCGGTTCTGACTCACGTTGATCGGATCGGCCTGACGTTTCATGGTGTCGCTGGAGACGAGCAGCTGGTCGATGTAGATGAGGCACAGGGCGTGCTCGGCATCGTCGAGACGCACCACGCCGGCCGCCCGCACGCTCGCGTCAGTGACCGCCTGCTTCTGTCGCGCGAGCGGCGCAGCGGTGGTGCGGAACGTCTCCCGAAACTCGACGGCGAACTCCGGGGTCATGCCCGCGGTGGCAGCCGTCAGGCTCCCGGGGAGGTCGCGGTAGTCGTAGGTGAGCGCGAGCGGGAGCGTGGCAGTGGCCGCGTCGAGGGCTGCCATGCCCGGCACGTCCGTGGTGGCGGCCGGTGCCTGCGGGTCGGACTTGGTGAGCGCCAGCCAGAGGATCTGGGCCGAGCCGAGCAGCACCAACCCGGTGAGAACCAGCACCAGCGTGCGACGAGCCACCGTCATCCCACCTGATCCAGGCCAGAGACCAGCCACGTGTCGCCGCTGCGGACGAGTGCCACTCGGGTGCGGTAGCGCGCCTCGTCGGTCACATCACCGGGAGCCGTGGTGGTCACGTCTACCGACACCAGCACCTGGGCGGCGTCGTCGCTGAACGACTCGGTCGCAGTGCCGTCGTCAAGGAGGCTGGGGGTCAGCACCAGCATCTTCATGACAACTTCCCGCTGGAGCGAGGCGGCCTCCCGCTCGTACTCGACGCCGAACTCTTCGGTCATCAGCTCGCGCGCCGCCGCGATGTCGGCCTCGACCTGACGGTGGTCGAGGCTGAAGAAGGCGGTGGCGGCTTCCTCGGCGACCGCCCTCGCTTCTGCCACCTGGCTTCCGGCGTCGGCGGCGGTGTTCGGCTCATCGCTGCGCTCGCGCCAGAGCACCACGGAGACCGCGATGACGGCGACGAGCAGCACCGACAGCAGGACTGGCAGCAGGACTCTCAACAGCCAGCCGCCGCGTTCGTCGTCACCGCTCATGCTTCCTCCCCCTGATTCCGCCGCGACGCTACCCCTCCGACGGCGTCTTCGGGCGCAGATCGTTCCGCAGCGCGTCGGTACCCCTTAGGTTGCGTGCATGAGCGCACGCGTCTTCGTCATCGGTGTCGGCATGACCAAGTTCGAGAAGCCGGGGCGGCGAGAGGGCTGGGACTACCCCGACATGGCCTTGGAGTCGGGCACAGCGGCCCTCGAGGACGCCGGCGTCGGCTACGACCGCATCGAACAGGCCTACGTCGGCTATTGCTACGGCGAATCCTGCGCCGGCCACCGAGCCGTCTACGGGCTGGGTTTGACCGGCATTCCGATCTTCAACGTCAACAGCAACTGCTCCACCGGGTCCAGCGCGCTCTACCTCGCAGCGCAGGCCATTCGGTCGGGCATGTCGGAGTGCACCCTCGCTCTCGGCTTCGAGAAGATGCAGCCGGGCTCGCTCGGCACCTCGTTCGACGACCGCGAACAGCCGTTGGGTCGCCACATCGACGCGATGGCCGCGCTCCGCGAGTTCGCGTTTCCGCCGGCGCCGTGGATGTTCGGCGCCGCCGGGCTCGAGCACAACGAGAAGTACGGCTCGACCCCCGAGCACTTCGCGAAGATCGCGGTGAAGAACCACGCGCACTCGGTGAACAACCCCTACGCGCAGTTCCAGGACGAGTACTCCTTGGCCGACGTGCAGGACGCGAAGATGATCTACGCCGAGGGCAGCCTCACCCGGCCGATGTGCTCGCCGACCTCTGATGGCTCGGGCGCCGCGGTGCTGGCCGGAGAAGACTTCGTGGCCCGCCATGGTCTCGGAGACCAGGCCGTCGAGATCGTCGGACAGGCGCTGGTCACCGACGTCCCGGGCACGTTCGAGAGCCGCAGCATGATCTCGCTGGTCGGGGCCGACATGAGTCGCGCGGCGGCCAGGTCGGTCTACGCCCAAGCCCAGCTGAGCCCTGAGGACGTCGACGTCGTCGAGCTGCATGACTGCTTCGCCCCCAACGAGCTGCTCACCTACGAGGCTCTCGGACTCGCAGCCGAGGGCGAGGGCCACCACCTGGTTGACGACGGCGACACGACCTACGGCGGCCGATGGGTGGTCAATCCCTCAGGTGGCCTGATCAGCAAGGGGCACCCGCTGGGAGCCACCGGGCTGGCCCAGTGCGCCGAGCTCACCTGGCAGCTGCGCGGCACTGCCGGGGCGCGCCAGGTCGAGGGCGCGACCGTGGCACTGCAGCACAACATCGGGCTCGGTGGCAGCGCCGTGGTGACCGCCTACCGCCCTGCCCAGCGCTGAGCGCTGGTCAGCCGAGCGGCTGCACCAAGAGCCATCCCAGTCCGGCCGCTCCGACTGGCGGTGCGCCGCCGTCAGTCAACCGCACCGCAGAATTCTCGGTCGCGATCACCCCGGTGCGCGGGTTGTAGATGGCCGCACGGTTGCCGCTCGCGTCGCGGGCGTACGCCGGGATGGTCACGTTCTGCGAGCCGCGCACGTTCGGACTGTGCGGGTCGGTGGGGGGTGCGGCGCAGTGCGCGCGCGGGTTCGGGGCGGCGTCCTGTGGCTGCTGCCCACCCGTGCCGTCAACAGGCACCCCGTCGGGCCGGTAGCGCTCGGTGCCGCCGTAGCCACGCGTGCAGGCCGAGATCGCGCCGGTCGGCGTGAAGTTCTCGAACTGCTGGGCCAGGTGCAGGGTGTAGATGGGCTCGCCGTCGTCGTCGTAGTGGCACGTCGCCTCGACTGCCTCGCCCGTGTCGATGTCGTACTCGTCGCAGTGCCGAGCGATGTTGGCGCTCTGCTCGATCACCCACGGGAACACGACGAGGGCTTTGCGGAGGGCCGGGATGCGGTCGCTGGCCACGGTGGTCACCGACAGGAGGTTGGTGAGCAGCACCGGAAGCAGGGCTTGGTTGTCGTCGAGCAGGTTGGTCACCTCAGTGGAGGCCCGCAAGCCTGAGTCGTACAAGGAAACGAAGGTGGGGTCGACCTCGCGCAGCTTGGCGGTCAGACCAGCCAGCTGCGTGGTGTACTCGGCCGTCTCGGCGCCGAGCTCGACCTGGGTGTCGAGCACGGTTCCGGCGTCACGGATGAGGGCGGTGAGGTCTTCCACGTTGTTCAAGCTGGCCTCAGCTAGCTTGCGTGAGCTCGTGATCAGACGCCCGACGGTGGGGCCGAGCCCGTCGACAGCCGTTGATGCTTCCTCAAGGAACACCGCCAGATCGTCGGTCGGCACCGAAGCGGCCAGGGCATCGACGTTTCCCAACAACTCTCCGAGGTCGGGTGGAGAGACGGTGCGCTCGAGCGGGATGACGTCACCGTCGCCGAGCAGCTCACCGTCGGTCGAGAGCGGCTCGAGCTCGACGAAACCCTCACCGATCGCCGACTTGCTGCCGATGATCGCTCGCACGTCGGCCGGGATCTCGATCTCGTCATCGATCGCCAGCACCACGATCGTGCTTGCGTCCGGGCCGGGGCGCAGGTCCTTGACCCGGCCAACTCTGGTGCCGAGCAGATCGACGTCGGCGCGCGGGTAGATGCCGCCGACGTTGGTGAACGTCGCCTCGACCAGGTAGGGCGGGTTGAGCACCGCCCCGAGCCCGAGCAATTTGGTCGCGCCGTAGGCGACGATGACCACGGTAATGAGGGCGAAGACCACCAGCTGGATCCGGATCTGACGGGTGATCATCGAGCACCACCTGTGAGCAGGTCGCCCAGCGAGGTCGCCACGTCGTCCTCGGCGCGGCCGATGAGCTCATCCACCAGGGGCACGCCCGTGTCGGGAAGCAAGTCGGAGAGCAGGTCGGTGAGGTCCGGAAGAGTCGGCGGGGCCAAGGGATCCTCGGCGGCGTCGACCGGCGGTTCCTGACCGGTCTGGTCGCGCAGCAGCGTGTCGAGCGAGTCGATGTCGAGCGAGAAGCTCGCGAACATGCCCGCGTAGTCGCCCTTGGTGACGTACTTCGTGTAGGTCGGGAAAGGGAACGAGACGACCGCTTCGAGCAGGCGCGGCAGGTCGCTCTGCGCGCGTGAGAGGTCCTCGAGCACCGGCCCGAGCAGGCGCAGGTTGGCCACGGTGTCGGTCTTGGTGCGTCGGATCAGCGGGATCGCCCGGGCCGACAGGTCTGATAGGGCGGTGAGGGTGCGCACCAGGGCGGGCCGCTGACGTTCCAGGACGGCGAGCCCGTCGGGCACCGCATCGAGCGCGCCGTCGATCACGCCTCGCTGCTCGGCGAGCGCGCCGGCGAGTCGGTTCAGCGACTCCAGCGAGTCGGTGATCGCACTCCGGTTGTCGTCGAGGACGCGGATCACCTTGCCGAACGATCGCGACGTCGCTCCCAGGTCGGACGACCCCAGCGCCGTGGTCAGCTCGGTGCTGATCGTGGCGATGTTGGCCAGCCCGCCGCCGTTCAGCACCTGCGAGAGCGCGCCGAACACGATCTCGACGTCGGGCACTACCCGGGTGTCGGCTTGGGGAATCTCCGCTCCCGCCGGCATCGCACCCGTCGGCAGCTCACCGACCGGCGGATCGAGCGCCACGTAGCGCTCCCCGAGCAAGCTGGTCTCGCGCAGCACGGCGCGCGCGTTGGACGCGATGGTGACGTCGCGCTCGATGCGGCACACGACGTGGGCGTTGAGGTCGTCGTCGAGGGTGATCGAGGTGACGCTGCCGACCACCACGTCGTTGGCGCGACAGGTCTCCCGGGTGACCAGGTTGGTGACGTCGTCGAAGACCATGCCGATCTCG
>JBAUWM010000249.1:0-3145 GCA_049583775.1 Nocardioides sp. | reverse complement strand
AGGTTGAGCCGATCCGGCGACCGGAGTCGGTGACCGCCCGGCTTCGCCGCCCGGCCTCACCTTCGCCGGTGCCGGCCACCGTGAACAGGCGTGCCCGGTAGGGGGTGCCCGCCGTGACGGTCTGGTCGGACGCCGCTCCGGGACCTGCCCCGGGCCCGGTGGGTGGAGCTGGGGTGGAGTCGTCGGGCTGCGCCGGCGCGGGGGAGTCCGAGCCCTGCTCGGATGCAGGGCCGGGCTCAGGGCCGGATTCAGGGCCGGACTCAGGGCCGGACTCAGGGCCGGGACCGGGCTCCGGATCGGGCTCCGGATCGTCATCGCCCAGCACCTCGTCGAGAAGGTTCTCATCGAGCCCAGGCGCATCGAACGGGTTGCGCCGACGGCGGTGCGGGAGCGCCAGGCGCGCGGCGGCGCGCACGTCGTCGATCGTCACAGAGCGTCGGCCGTGCCAGGCCGCATGGGCCGCGGCGGTGCGCGCGGTGACGATGTCGGCCCGCATGCCGTCGACGTCGAAGGCTGCACAGACCTCGGCGATCCGCAGGAGCATGTCGTCGCCCAGCTCGACCTGACCCACCTGGGCCTGCGCCTGCTGGATGCGCTCGGTCAGCTCGGTCTCGGCGACGGCATAGCGGGCCGCGAACGCGGCCGGGTCGGTGTCGTAGGCCATCCGTCGGCGCACCACCTCGACGCGCAGGGCCGGGTCGCGGGGGGCGGCCACCTCGACCGTCAGCCCGAACCGGTCGAGCAGCTGCGGCCGCAGCTCACCCTCCTCGGGGTTCATCGTGCCCACCAGCACGAAGCGTGCGGCGTGCGAGACCGAGACGCCGTCGCGCTCGACGGTCGAGCGGCCCATCGCAGCGGCGTCGAGCAGCAGGTCGACGAGATGGTCGTGCAGCAGGTTGACCTCGTCGACGTAGAGGATGCCGCGGTGCGCCTTGGCCAGCAGCCCCGGCTCGTAGTGGGTCTCGCCGTCGGCGAGAGCGCGCTCGAGGTGCAGCGAGCCGAGCACCCGGTCTTCAGTGGCGCCGACCGGCAGCTCGACCAGGCGCACCGGGCGGGTCTCGGTCCCCGAGCCGGCCACCTCGTGCGGGTGGCGGTTGAACGCATCGCCGGCCGCCACCTCGATGGGCGGCAGCACGGCGGCCAGCGCGCGCACGATCGTCGACTTGGCCGTGCCCTTCTCGCCGCGCACGAGCACACCGCCGATCTCGGGCGAGATGGTGCTCAGCACCAGAGCGAGCGACATGTCGCCGGCCTCGACGACGGCCGAGAAGGGGTAGTTCGGGTCTGGCTGTGGCATCGAGAGGCTCCCGCTCGTCGGCCATCGGTGGTGGGCGGCCACGAGGCCGGTCTTCGGACTTCCCGGATCGACGTCAAGCTGTCGTCCGGGTCACCGCAGCGGGCCTGTGCCGGACTCTCACCGGCTTCCCAGATTCTCCCGTCGAGCTCTCACCCTCGGGGCACCTCGTGGCAGCACGACGATAGCGTCACCGGTCGTGACCTCCCCGCCGCCCTCGACGTTCGTCGTCGCCGCGGTGTGCCTGCGCGACGAGCGCGGCCGGATCCTCACCGTTCGCAAGCGGGGCACCGGGGCCTTCATGCTGCCCGGCGGCAAGATCGAGCCGGGTGAGACCCCGGCTCAGACCGCGGTGCGCGAGATCGAGGAGGAGGTGGGTCTGAGGCTCGACCACGTCGAGCCCCTGGGGCACTTCGTGGCCGACGCGGCCAACGAGCCCGGCCACCTCGTCGACTCCGAGGTGTTCACCGCCGAACACGTGGGTGAACCGGTCCGGGCCGGCGAGATCGACGAGCTGCGCTGGCTCGACCCGGGCGACCTCGACGGCTTCGGGGCACCGATCGCGCCGCTCCTGCGCGGCCCCGTGCTCGCCGCCCTCTCGCCCGTCACCGTGGTGGGTGTCGGAGCCGACGGCTGGCGCGGTCTGGCTGAGTCTGTCCGGGCACGCGTGCTCGCAGCGCCCGTGCTGGTCGGTGGACGCCGTCAGCTCGACCTGGTTCCACCGGTCGCCGAGCAGGAGCGTGTGGAGTGGCCGAGCCCGTTCGCTGTCGACCTCGTCGACGGATACCCGGGTCGCCCGGTGCTGGTGCTGGCCAGCGGCGACCCGCTCGTCTCCGGGGTGGGCACCACTCTTGTTCGCCGGTTCGGGGCGGCGCGCGTCGAGGTCGTTCCGGCGGTGTCGTCCGTGGCGCTGGCCCGGGCTCGGATGCGGTGGAGCGCGGAGGAGACCGCAGTCGTCACCGTCGTCGGGCGCCACCACGAGACCCTGCTGCGCGAGCTGGCTCCTGGACGCCGGGTGCTGGTGCTCTCCAGCGATGCCGCGAGCCCCGCGACCATCGCGCGGCTGCTCACCGAGGCCGGTTTCGGGGCCAGCTCGATGACCGTGCTCGGCGACCTCGGCAGCGACCACGAGACCCGCATCGAAGGTGTTGCGGCCACGTGGCAGGTCGAGGTGCCCGCGCTGACCGTGGTCGCGATCGAGTGTGAGGGAAGCTCTTCGGTCGCGTGGGCCAGCGGTCTGCCCGACGACGTCTTCGAGCACGACGGACAGCTCACCAAGCGCGACCTGCGCGCTTCCGCGTTGGCCCGGCTCGCGCCCCGGCCGGCCCAGCTGCTGTGGGACGTCGGCGCCGGGGCCGGGTCGATCGGCATCGAGTGGATGCGCGCCCACCCCTCCTGCCGAGCGGTCGCGGTGGAGGCCGACCCGGCTCGAGCCGAACGGATCGGGCGCAACGCGGCCTCGCTCGGCGTCCCCGATCTCCAGGTGGTGATGGGCCGGGCGCCGGCGGCGCTCGAAGACCTCGCGGCGCCGGATGCGATCTTCGTCGGCGGCGGGGCCACGGCACTTGGGTTGCTCGATCGCTGTGTCGAGCGCTTGCGCCCCGGTGGTCGGCTGGTCGTTCACGGCGTGACGCTCGAGACGGAGGCCGTGCTGGCCGCCGCGTTCGCCGAGCACGGTGGCGAGCTCACCCGCCACTCGATCGAGCACGCCGAGCCCATCGGGGGCTACTCCGGCTGGAAGCCGGCGCGTCCCATCGTCCAGTGGTGCTGGAGCAAGCCATGACCGTTCACTTCGTCGGCGCCGGGCCCGGCGCGGCTGACCTCCTCACCCTGCGCGCCGCGGCTCTGCTC
>JBAUWM010000248.1:0-25431 GCA_049583775.1 Nocardioides sp. | reverse complement strand
CGATGACGACCACCTGGCCACCGTTCTCCCTGACCCGGTCGAGGTGACGCGCCGCCGGGGGCATCGTCTCGGCGAGGTTCGACCCGACGAGCACGACGACGTCGCTCTGCTCGATGTCGACCAGCGGGAACGGCAGCCCCCGGTCGACGCCGAACGCTTGGTTGGAGGCGGAGGCGGCCGAGCTCATGCACCAGCGGCCGTTGTAGTCGATCTGGCTGGTGCCCAGCGCCACCCGGGCGAACTTGCCCAACGCGTAGGCCTTCTCGTTGGTGAGGCCGCCGCCGCCGAAGACGGCGATCGCGTCACGACCGTGCTCGACCTGCAGGTTCCTGATCCGGTCGGCGATGAGGTCGAGCGCGTCGTCCCAGCTGACCGCATGCAGCTCGCCGGTGGCGCGATCGCGCACCAGCGGGCTGGTGAGCCGTTCGCGATGCCCGCGCAGGCCGGCCGCCGTCCAGCCCTTGCGGCACAACGCCCCGTTGTTGACGGGGAACTCCGGCCACGCCTGCACCTCCAGGGCGGCACGGCCCTGGCGAACCAGGGCCATGCCGCACTGGAGGCTGCAGTAGGGGCAGTGGGTCTTCGTCATCGCGGCCGGTCAGATCCCCGCGGTCGCGAAGCTCGTCGCCTTGGTGCTCTTCTTGAGGTAGACGGCGTAGGTGACCACGGCGCACACCACGTAGTAGGCGGTGAAGACCATGAAGGCGCCCTTGGTTGCCGAGAGCGGGTTGTCGACCCACGGCGAGGAGAACGCGATCGGGATGAGGAACCCACCCAACGCGCCGACCGCACCGATCACGCCGAGCGCGGCCGAGGCCTGCTTGGTCGACGAGGAGATCGCAGCGGTGCGCTCCGGGGTGTTGGAGGCGGTCGCCCGCTCGGCCTCGGTGCGCCAGATCGCCGGGATCATCTTGTAGGTCGAGCCGTTGCCGATGCCGGTGCAGGCGAAGACGCAGAGGAAGAACCCGAGGAACCAGGGGAACCAGGACTTGTTGTCCAGCGCGATGGCCGGGTCGGCCGTGGGATTGGGGGTCAGCTGAGTCAGGGTCCAGAGCACGGCCAGGGTGAAGACGACCAGGCCCGTGAACGCCGCGAGCGTCACCTTCGCGCCGCCGTACTTGTCAGCGAGCCAGCCGCCGAAGGGACGGGTCGCCGAGCCGATGCCCGCGCCGAGGAAGGCGTAGTAGGCGAAGAAGATGCCGGTGCCCAGCGGTGCCGGCTCCGGGACCCAGAAGTTCAGCTTGATCAGAAGCGGCATCGCAGCGGAGTACCCGATGAACGACCCGAAGGTGCCGATGTAGAGGAACGACATGATCCAGGTGTGAGGCTTGCGGACGACCTGCAGCTGCTCCTTCGGCTTGGACACCGCCGAGGTGAGGTTGTTCATGAACAGCGCCGACGCGACGACGGCGATGATCGCCAGGCCGGCGTAGACGTAGGCGGCGTACTGGAGGTTGATGCCCGACTCACGCGCCTTGACCAGACCGAAGATGCCGGCCCCGCCGACGATGACCGGCAAGAACAACTGGATGAGCGAGACCCCGAGGTTGCCCCCGGCCGCGTTGAGGCCCAGTGCCGCACCCTTCTTGGCCGCCGGGTAGAAGAAATTGATGTTGGCCATCGACGAGGCGAAGTTGCCGCCACCGAACCCGGCCGTCGCCGCGATGACGCAGAACGCCCAGTACGGGGTGTCCGGGTTCTGCACCGCGACGGCAAACAGCAACGTCGGAATGAGAAGCAGGGCGGCGCTGATGATGGTCCAGTTGCGGCCCCCGAAGAGCGGCACGGCGAAGGTGTAAGGCAGGCGGAGCAAGGCGCCGACCAGGTTCGGGAGTGCGACCAGGAAGAACAGCTGCTGCGGCGTGAACGAGAACCCAGCCGCGACGAGGAATGCCGAGCTCACGCTCCAGATCAACCAGACCGAGAAGCCGAGGTGCTCGGCGAAGATCGACCAGATCAGGTTGCGCCGGGCGACCTGCTTGCCACCGTTGGCCCAGAACTCCTCGTCCTCAGGACGCCAGTCGTCGATCCAGTACTTTCCGCCGCGGCGGGATACCGACGCGGGTTCCGCCGCGACGGCGGGTTCGCTGGTGAGAGTCATGGGTGCGCTCCTGAGGTAGCCGACGTGGTGCACGGGCGAAGTTCGATACCCAGAAGTCAAGGCTCCGGAGGTTTCGCCGCCCCTCTCGTCACGGAGAACCTTGTGTCACCACCACCTCACGGACTCACAGCCCGGGACGCTGCGAGGAACGAGCAGGGTCCCGGACCAGGCTGGAAGGCTGCGAGGCACGAGCAGGGTCCCGGACCAGGCTGAGAGGTTGAGTAGCCGTCCGGCCGAGGGACGAGGCCGTCGGATTGTCGAGGCCTCGATGGGATCCCTGCACGCCCCAGCGCCAACCGCTCGTCGCGCGGATCCGACCGTTCGGCGCTACGCCGGGGCCGTCCATCGCGTATCGCCCCAAAGGGGCTGCCGAGGTGATGCGCGTCACTTCTACGGTGACCGCGATCACACGATCACTCACTCCCCACCGTGGAAAGGCGGCATCGATGTCGCACGAAGCCTCGCCCGAGCCCGAACAGGCGGCTCGACACGACCCGGTCTACGACGCCATGCAGGCCTCGGCCGACTTCATCGAGCTACGCCGGCGCTACCGGGGATTCGTCATCCCGGCCACCATCGCGTTCCTCGCGTGGTTCCTGCTGTACGTCGTGATGTCCAACTGGGCTGGCGACTTCATGAGCAAGCAGGTCGTCGGCAACATCAACGTGGCCCTCGTGTTCGGGCTGTTGCAGTTCGTCACCACCTTCTTGATCGCCTACCTCTACAGCCGTTACTCGACGAGTCGGCTCGACCCCCTAGGCGACCAGCTCGCCGCCGAGTACGAGAAGGACAAGCGCTGACATGGACGACCAGGTACTCACTACCGTCTTGTTCCTTTCGGTCGTCGCACTGACGATCGGCATCACAATCCGTGCGAGTCGGTCGTCGTCGGGCACGTCGGACTTCTACGCGGGGGGACGATCCTTCTCGCCGATCCAGAACGGGCTGGCCATCGGCGGCGACTACATGTCGGCCGCCTCGTTCCTCGGAATCTCCGGCATCATCGCGCTCTCGGGCTACGACGGGTTCCTGTACTCGATCGGCTTCCTCGTCGCCTGGCTCGTCGCGCTGCTCCTGGTTGCCGAGATGCTCCGCAACTCAGGTCGCTTCACGATGGCCGATCAGTTGGCCTTCCGGATGCGGCAGAAGCCGGTGCGGATGGCGGCCGCGACGTCCACCGTCGTCGTCTCGATCTTCTACTTGCTCGCCCAGATGGTGGGCGCCGGTTCGCTGGTCGCGCTGCTGCTCGGCGTTGACAGTCAGGCCGTGAAGAACATCGTGATCTTCGGCGTGGGCGCGCTGATGATCTTCTACGTCACTGTGGGCGGCATGAAGGGCACCACGTGGGTGCAGATCGTCAAGGCCGTGCTGCTGATGACTGGTTCGGCGCTGATCGTGGTGCTGGTGCTCGCGAAGTTCGACTTCAACCTCTCCGACCTGCTCGGGGCTGCGGCCGACAACAGCGGCAAGGGCCAGGCGTTCCTCGAGCCCGGTCTCAAGTACGGCGCCGACCTGACCAGCAAGCTCGACTTCGTGAGCCTCGGGCTCGCCCTGGTGCTGGGCACGGCCGGTCTGCCGCACATCCTGATTCGCTTCTACACGGTGCCGACGGCGCGCGACGCGCGGAAGTCGGTGCTCTGGGCCATCGGGCTGATCGGCACGTTCTACCTCTTCACGCTGGTGCTCGGTTTCGGTGCTGCGGCGCTGCTCGACACGAGCACCCTCGATGCCTCGGGCAACCTGGCCGCTCCGCGGCTGGCCGAGGAGGTAGGAGGCGGCGCCGGATCAACCGGCGGCGCGATCCTGCTGGCGTTGATCGCTGCGGTGGCGTTCGCGACGATCCTCGCCGTGGTCGCTGGACTCACGCTGACGTCGTCGGCGTCGGTGGCGCACGACGTCTACAACAACGTGATCCGCAAGGGCCAGGCCACCGAGCAGGAGGAGATCCGGGTGACGCGGATCGCCGCGGCCGGAATCGGGTTGGTCGCCATTCTGCTCGCCATCCCGGCTCAGAGCCTCAACATCGCGTTCCTGGTGGCGTTGGCGTTCGCCGTGGCTGCGTCGGCGAACCTGCCGACCATCGTGCTCAACATCTTCTGGCGCCGGTTCAACACCCGCGGAGCGTTGTGGAGCATCTACGGCGGCCTGATCTCGGCGGTCGGTCTGGTGATCTTCTCCCCGGTGATGTCGGGGGCGGAGACCTCGTTGATCACGGGTGCCGACTTCTCGTGGTTCCCACTGAGCAACCCGGGCATCGTGTCGATCCCGCTCGGCTTCGCTCTCGGCATCATCGGCTCGCTGACGAACCGGGAGCCGGCCGCGGAGGACCGCTACACCGAGCTCGAGGTCCGCGCACTGACCGGCGCCGGCGCCGAGAAGGCGACCAGCCACTGAGCCCACGCTGACCCGTCTCCTCTAGGGGACGGGTCAGCGCGGCCCGCGGGGCACTTGCCTCCGCAGCGGGTCGCAATAGTGTGAGAAGCACCCCAGACCTACTCATCGATGAGCACGGGAGATGACGTGAGCGACGAAACCCTGTCGAACCTTCTGAAGGAAGACCGGCGGTTCGAGCCCCCGGCAGACCTCGCAGCCAACGCGAACGTGACCGAGGAGGCGTATGCGCGAGCCTCCGAGGATCGCGAGGGCTTTTGGGCCGAGCAGGCCGATCGGTTGTCGTGGGAGCAGAAGTGGGACCGCGTGCTCGACTGGGACAACCCGCCGTTCGCGAAGTGGTTCGTCGGCGGCAAGCTCAATGCCGCGTACAACTGCGTCGACCGGCACGTCGAGGAAGGCCGCGGCGACAAGGTCGCATTCCACTTCGTGGGTGAACCGGTCGACGACAAGCCCGAGAACAAGCGCAGCATCACCTACGCCGAGCTGAAGGACCTCGTCAGCCAGGCTGCGAACGCATTGATCGACCTCGGCGTGCAGACGGGCGACCGCGTCGCCATCTACATGCCGATGATCCCCGAGGCAGTCGTGGCGATGCTCGCCTGCGCTCGGATCGGCGCCCCGCACACGGTGGTCTTCGGTGGGTTCTCCTCCGATGCCCTCGCCTCGCGCCTCGAGGACTGCCAGGCGAAGGTGATCGTGACGGCCGACGGTGGCTACCGCCGCGGCTCGGCCTCAGCGTTGAAGCCGGCCGTCGATGAGGCTGTCGTGAAAGCGGCCGATCTCGGTCACACGGTCGACAAGGTGCTGGTGGTCAAGCGCACCGGGCAAGACGTCGCGTGGAACGACAACCTCGACGTGTGGTGGCACGAGGCCGTCGAGAAGGCGTCGACCGAGCACAAGCCGGAGGCCTTCGACGCCGAGCACCCGCTCTACGTCATGTACACCTCGGGCACGACCGGCAAGCCGAAGGGCATTCTGCACACCACAGGTGGCTACCTCACGGGTGTGGCCTACACCCACTGGGCGGTCTTCGACCTCAAGGCCGAGACCGACGTCTACTGGTGCACCGCCGACATCGGCTGGGTCACCGGCCACTCCTACATCGTCTACGGCCCGCTCGCGAACGGCGTCACGCAGGTGCTCTACGAAGGCACTCCCGATTCGCCCGAGCGCGGTCGGTGGTGGGACATCATCGCCGAGTACGACGTGACGATCTTCTACACCGCCCCCACCGCGATTCGGTCGTTCATGAAGCAGGGCCGCGAGATCCCCGACCAACGCGATCTCTCGTCGCTGCGCCTGCTCGGGTCCGTGGGCGAGCCGATCAACCCCGAGGCCTATGTCTGGTACCGCGAGGTGATCGGCGGTGGACGGACCCCCGTCGTCGACACCTGGTGGCAGACCGAGACCGGCGCGATCATGATCAGTCCCCTGCCCGGCGTCACCCATGGCAAGCCCGGCTCGGCGATGATCCCGATCCCCGGCGTCGCGGCCGACGTCGTCAACGAGGACGGCACGTCGGTCGGCAACGGAGGTGGTGGGTACCTGGTGCTCACCGAGCCGTGGCCGGCCATGCTGCGCACGATCTGGGGTGACGACGAACGTTTCAAGGAGACCTACTGGTCGAAGTACGCCGGGTTCGGAGAGGGAGGCAAGGGTTGGTACTTCGCCGGCGACGGGGCCAAGCTCGACGACGACGGCGACCTCTGGGTGCTCGGCCGCGTCGACGACGTGATGAACGTGTCGGGTCACCGCCTCTCGACCACCGAGATCGAGTCGGCGCTGGTGTCTCACCCGAAGGTCGCCGAGGCAGCGGTGGTGGGCGCGAAGGACGAAGACACCGGCCAGGCGGTCTGCGCGTTCGTCATCCTGCGTGACGAGGCCGGAGACGGCGGACCCGACATCGTCGAGGACCTCCGCAACCACGTGCGCTCCCAGATCGGCCCGATCGCCAAGCCTCGTCAGATCATGATCGTGGCCGAACTGCCGAAGACTCGCTCCGGCAAGATCATGCGGCGCCTGCTGAAGGACGTCGCGGAGCACCGCGAGGTCGGCGACGTCACCACGTTGGCCGACTCCTCGGTGATGGACCTGATCTCGGCCGGCGTCGACTCCGGCAAGGGCGAGGACTAGTTCGGCGCGAGTCGGCGCGAGTAGGCGCGTCAGGCGCGCCGACTCGCGTTGAAACACGACACCGATAGGCTTGACCGAAGGTGAGCCGGGAAGTCTGGTCGGCAGTAATTTTGTCGACCCCGGTCACATCCCGATCCCAAGGACTCCACGTGAGCCAGCAGCCTCCTCCCGCCCCTCCGAAGGTCCGCCTCTTCCAGCGCGGCTCGTTCCTGGAGAGCTCACGGATCGCCGGCATCCTGCGGGCCGAGACGACGGGCGGGATGCTGCTGATCATCGGCGCTGCCATCGCCCTGGTCTGGGCGAACAGCCCGGTCTCCGACTCCTACGGCGACCTGCGCGACTTCAAGAT
This sequence comes from Nocardioides sp., assembly GCA_049583775.1. Lineage (GTDB taxonomy): Bacteria > Actinomycetota > Actinomycetes > Propionibacteriales > Nocardioidaceae > Nocardioides. Next base: position 18,454 of record JBAUWM010000248.1, on the reverse strand, counting down.
CGGGCCCGAGGCGATCCATCTCGACCTGAGCTTGGGCACCTGGGCCGCCGACGGCCTGCTCGCCATCTTCTTCTTCGTGGCCGGCCTCGAGCTCAAGCGTGAGTTCGTCGCGGGCGACCTGCGCGACCCGCGTCGAGCTGCCCTCCCGGTCGCTGCGGCGATGGGCGGCATGGCCGCGCCGGCCTTGGTGTTCGTTCTCTGGAACCTCGGCGGCGACGGCGGTCTGCGTGGCTGGGCGATCCCGACCGCCACCGACATCGCGTTCGCCGTGGCGATCTTGGCCGTCGTCAGCACCCACCTGCCCTCAGGCCTGCGCACGTTCCTGCTCACCCTGGCCGTGGTTGACGACCTGCTCGCGATCGCGATCATCGCCGTCTTCTACACCGAAGACCTCAAGCTCGCTTTCTTCGGCTTGGCGCTGCTACCGATAGCGGCCTTCGCGTTTCTGGTGCAGAAGCGGGTGCGCAGCCCTTGGCTTCTCATCCCGCTTGCGCTGGTGGCCTGGGCTCTGGTGCACGAGTCAGGCATCCACGCCACGGTGGCCGGCGTCCTCCTCGGATTCACCGTGCCGGTGCTGCGCAGCCACAGCTCGGGCGGCCCCGAGGCCGGCCCTGGTCTCGCCGAACAATTCGAGCACTTGGTCCGGCCGATCTCGGCTGGCGTTGCCGTCCCGATCTTTGCGTTCTTCGCTGCCGGCGTGACTGTCGGTGGCTTCGACGGCCTGGTCGACTCACTCTCCGACAAGGTGGCGCTGGGCATCATCTTCGGACTGGTGGTCGGCAAGACCGTGGGCATCGCAGGCTCCACCTGGTTGTTGGCGCGATTCACCAAGGCCGACCTGGACGACGAGCTGTCGTGGATCGATGTGATCGGCATGTCGATGCTCGCCGGCATCGGGTTCACCGTGTCGCTCCTGATCGGCGAGCTCGCCTTCGGCCAGGGTTCCGTTCGAGACGAGCACGTCAAGGTCGGAGTGCTCGTCGGCTCGCTGCTGGCCGCACTGCTGGCCACCATCGTGCTTCGGTTCCGCAACCGGGTCTACCGGCGACTGTGCGAGATCGAATCGATCGACCGCGACAGCGACGGCGTGCCTGACGTCTTCGAGGACGAGTCGACCCCCTGACGCGGTGGGCTGGCCGGCCCCGCACAGCGGAGTCGGTAAGGTCGGTCACGCCGCATCACCCACTCCCTGAGGACGCACTCCATGGCTACCGAGCAGATTGAGACGGACGAGCCCACCATCGGCCGCCTCGTCCACGACGCCACGCGCGACATCTCCACGCTGATCAGCAAGGAGATCGAGCTCGCCAAGTCGGAGCTCAAGCTGAGTGTCAAGTTCGGCGTGATGGGCGTGGTGTTCTTTGCCGCCGCCGGGTTCATCCTGGTGCTCGCCGTCATCATGCTGTCGGTCGCGTTCGCCTACCTGATCAACTGGAACGGCGACGGCCTGGACCTGCACTGGGCCTTCCTCATCGTCTTCGGCTTTTACCTCCTGGTCGCTGGCCTCCTCGGCTTCCTGGGGGTGCGGAAGGTGAAGTCGGTCGGTCCGCCCGAGCGGGCGATCGAACAGGGCCGGGAGATTCCGAAGGCCCTGCGCGGCAAGAGCTGAACCGCCTGCCGAGTCAGCACGACTGGACGACCGAATCTCGCGCTCGTCGCTGCTGCTTCGCACGCCCAGTGCGAGTTTCGCCTGCCGGCAGGCGAAACTCGCGCCGCCGTCAGCCTGCGCAACCGCCGGTCGAAACGGTGTTGTCGCTGTCGGCGCCGCGCTGGGCTGCCTCGGTGACCTGCTCCCAGGTGAGGGCGTAACCGGTGTCGTCGTCGGAGACCGACGCCGCGAACACCACACCGGCCACATGGCCCTGGGTCGTGACGATCGGACCGCCTGAGTTACCGGGACGGATGTTGCCGCGCAGCGAGTAGACCTCGCGGATGACGGTGCCGTTGCCATAGATGTCGGGCGAGCGCAGGTTCTGCTCCGAGCGCACTCGCCCACGCTGCACGTCGTAGGGCCCGTCCTCGGGGTAGCCGAGAATCGCGACGCCGTCCTTGGCCTCGACCACCCACTGCTGCTCCTCCGCGTCGCTGCTCACCAGCGGCAGGGCCGGGCGCCCGAGGTCGTCGAGCTCGAGGACGGCGATGTCGAGGTCGTCGTTGTAGTAGACGACCCGGCCGGTGACGGTGTCGTCGCCGATGAGCACGCTGGGTTGGTCGACACCGGCCACGACGTGGGCGTTGGTCATCAGGCGGTTGTCGGAGTAGAGGAAACCGGTGCCTTCGATGCCGCGGCCGCACTCGTTGTTGCCGCGGATCTTGAGCACGCTCAGCTCGGCGTCGCGAATGTCGGGGTCGGTGAGCAGGCGCTGCGCGCCGGGGGTGACTTCAACGATCCGCTCGGGAGCGAACGGCTCGAGGTAGCGGGGGAAGAAGGTCGTGCCAACCACATTGTTGAAGGCCTGCAGGGTGTTCGGCGCCGCAGCCGGGAGCGCGTCGTTGACCGAGCGGAGCACCGCGGAGTCGCGCACCAGCGGCGTCAGCGACCCGATCCGGCTGCCAGACACCGCCACGCCCAAGGCCCAAGCCACCAGCAGCACGGCTGCCGCGCTCAGCAACGCTCCGCCGACGGCGTCGACCGCTCGGGCCGGTTGCCAGGTGATCTGGGCGCGAATCTTGGCTCCGACGAACTGCAGCAACGCCTGTCCGAGAGAGGCCGACACGATGACGATGAACAGCGCGCCCAGCGAGACCGCCAGCGATGGGTCGGCGTCGCCCAGCACCATCGGCGCCACCCAGACCCCGACGAGACCTCCGAGCAGCAGCCCGCTCGTGGCGAACGCCCCGGTCACGAAGCCCTGCCAATAGCCGGACAGCGCGTAGGCCAGCACCAGCAGCACCAGCAACCAGTCGAGCAGGTTCATCGGCGTCGGCGCTCCTCGAACTCGGTGTTGGGTCGCACCGCGACGTTGGCCGGTGCACGTCCGCCCATCATGTATGCCGGGATCTCGCGCTCGGGCGCTTCTGGCAGATCCTCGAGCCAGCCGAGGTACTCAAAGAGCCGGGCGACGATGCCACCGGTGAAGCCCCACAGGATGACGTCATGGCCGTCTCCGATCAGGAAGCCGGGCGAGCGCCAGCCGCTCGGACCGGTGACCACGATGCGGTGCTGGGGGTCGCGCAACTCGCTCAACGGCACCCGATAGACCGCGTGAACCTCGTCGGGCGAGACCACCGAGATCGGTGACGGCTCGCGCCACCACCCGAGGATCGGCGCGACCGCGAAGTTACTCGGCGGCAGCCAGAGCTCGGGCAGCTCGGCGAAGACCTCGACGCCGCTCGGATCGAGACCGGTCTCCTCCTCCGCCTCCCGAAGCGCCGCTTCGACCGGGCTCTCGCCAGCGTCGAGCGTGCCGCCCGGAAACGAGACCTGCCCAGGGTGCGACTGCATGTGGTGGGCGCGCTCGGTGAGAAGCAGGTCGGGTCCGTCAGGGCCCTCCCCGAAAAGCATCAGCACTGCAGAGCGTCGAGGTTCGGCGTCGTCCGGCACCATGAAACGGGTCAGGTCGTGCACCGTGATCGAGCGGGCCGCCGTCTCGACGGGGCGCAGCCAGCCGGGCAGCCCCGGGTGCGGGTCGAAGTCGACGCCGGTCACGTCGTCGCTCACAGGTCGACCCCGAGGTTCGTCGCGACGTACCGCTCGATCTCCGCGAGTGTGTCGAAGCCGCCGGCCGACTGGTGCACGACGTCGCCGACGTCATCGACCAAGATGAACTGCGGCAGCGCCTGACTCACCCTCAGCTCGGACTGGCTGAACAGGTCACCCGCCGGGTCAGCGAGCTGCGGATAGGTGGCGCCGACCAGCTGCGCGAACGAGATGCCGAACGCGGAGTCGATCTCGGCGTCGATGCCCAACAGACCAACCGTGGCGCCGTGCTTCTCGTAGAACTGCTGAAGCGCCGGCATCTCGTCGCGGCACGGAGCACAGTTGGACGCCCACAGGCTGATCACCAGGGGGCCGGTCAGCTCGGACAGATCGACGTCGGCCCCGCCGCCCAAGCAGGGCAGGGTCAGCGCCGGCAGCTCGCCGCCCGAGCCCGAGCCCGGTGCGCACGGCTCGATGCCCGACTCGGCCTTGAGCTCGCGCAGCTCAGCGGTGTCTTGCACGACCTCGACGCTGCTGCCGCCGGCCGCCTCCTCGTCGGGCGAGCACGCTGTCAGAGCCGAGCTCGCCACCAGCAGAGATGTGACGATCCCTGCAGCCCGCGCACGGAAGGCCGGGCGCGTCACGCCGGGCCTTGGGTCTTGATCAGCGCTGCGGCGCTGACCGGGTCAGTCGGGCCAGCTCCGAACGACGGGCACCACCGCGAGACGGGGCAGGCACCACACGCAGGCTTCTTGGCGTGGCAGCGGCGCCGTCCGTGCCAGATCAGGTGGTGGCTGAGCATCGTCCAGTCGGCCTTGGGAAACAGCGCTGCAACGGCGTGCTCGACCTTGACCGGATCGGTCTCCGTAGTCCACCCGAAGCGACGAACGAGCCGTCCGAAGTGGGTGTCGACGGTGATGCCGGGGACGTCGAACGCGTTGCCCAGCACGACGTTCGCGGTCTTGCGGCCCACGCCCGGCAAGGTGACCAGGTCGTCGAGCCGCCCTGGCACCTGCCCGTCGAAGCGCTCGACCAGGGCCGCACTGAGCTTGAGGAGGCTCTCGGTCTTGGCTCGGAAGAAGCCCAGTGGGCCGATGATGCCCTCGAGCGCTGTGCGGTCGGCGGCTGCCATCGACGCGGGGTCGGGATAGGCGGCGAACAGGGTGGGACGCACCGCATTGACCCGCCGATCGGTGGTCTGCGCGCTGAGCACGGTGACCACGAGGAGTTCGAACGGGCTGTCGAAGTCGAGCTCGCAACCAGCGTCGGGATAGGTCTCGGCAAGCACCCGATCGATCTTGCGCGCGCGGCGAACCAGCGCGGTGCTGGTCTCGACTGCGGGCACGGTTGGCACGGCGCAAGAGTACGGCGAGCGGCCGACACGGCCTGGGGCCGGCGTCCCCCTAGGCCGACGCGGTCGCGATTCGGGCGTCAAAGGCGGGGATTGGTGCACGTGTGAAGTGCGCCACCCCCTAGGATCACAAGCGACGCGACGACCGCTCGACCTGCGGTTCGTTTTCGGCTTGGACCCCAGGAGGCTCTGTGGACAACGACGTACTCCGTCAAGCTCCGCTGTTCAGCGCGCTCGACGACGAGGCCGCCGTGGCGCTGCGGGCATCGATGACGGACACCCGACTGCGTCGCGGCGACGTGCTGTTCCACGAGGGCGACTCCGGCGACAAGCTCTACATCGTGCTCGAAGGCAAGGTGAAGCTCGGTCGCACCTCGCCCGACGGCCGTGAGAACCTGCTCGCCATCCTTGGCCCCGGACAGATGTTCGGTGAGCTCTCGCTCTTCGACCCGGGCCCGCGCTCGGCCACGGTCACCGCGGTGACCGACTCCGACTTCGCCTCGCTGTCGCACGAAGACCTGCTGCGCTGGCTCGAGGGACGCCCGATGGTGGCCCGCGGCCTGCTCGCTCAGCTCGCCGGCCGACTCCGCAAGGCCAACGACGTCGTGGCCGACCTGGTGTTCTCCGACGTTCCCGGCCGCGTCGCCAAGGCGTTGCTCGATCTCGCCGACCGCTTCGGCCGCACCGCCGACGACGGCGTCCACGTGCACCACGACCTCACGCAGGAAGAGCTGGCCCAGCTGGTCGGCGCCTCTCGCGAGACGGTCAACAAGGCGCTGGCCGACTTCGCCTCACGCGGCTGGTTGCGCCTCGAGCCCCGTTCGGTCGTCATCATGGACGTCGAGCGACTCTCGCGCCGCGCTCGCTGACCTGATCGAGAGGTCGTTCAGCCGACCTCGGCGAGGTAGGCCAGCTGCGCCCGCACCGACCACTCGGCGAAGTCCCAGAGTCCAGGGTCGACGTCGGCGTAGACGATCTCCACCACGCGCCGAGGTAGCTCGTCCTCGCTGATCCCCTCGGGCATGGGCCGCGCTCGAAGCGTCGCGAGCGCCTCCCGCACCTGCTGGAGCCGTTCACGGCGGTGTGCCAGGTAGTAGTCGAGCACCGCGCCAGCGTCATCGAGCACTGGCCCGTGGGCGGGCCACAAGGTGGTCACCTCGCCAGCGGTCACCAGGTCTCGCATCTTCTCGATCGACTCGAAGTACGGGCCCAGCTGGCCGTCGGGGTAGGCCACGACAGTCGTGCCGCGCCCGAGCACCATGTCGCCGGTGAGCAACGTCTTCTGGGCAGGAAGGAGCAGCGAGATCGAGTCGGCGGTGTGCCCCGGGGTGGCGACGATCCGCAGCGCCAGCCCGTCGAGGTCGATCGTCTCGCCGTCGGTCACCGGGTCGGCGCCGACGCAGTAGTTCGGGTCGAGCGCGCGAACCACACAGTCCTTGCGCGCGGCGAGCTCCGCCGCGACTTCCGAGTGGTCGAAGTGGTGGTGGGTGATCAGGATCAGGCCGACGTCGCCGGTCTCCGCGTCGAGTCGGTCGAGGTGGCCGTCCTCGATCGGCCCCGGATCGACCACGACGGCCCTCGCCGCGCCGGGCTCGCGCAGCACCCACGTGTTCGTGCCATCGAGCGTCATCAGCCCGGGGTTGGGCGCGAGCACGCACTCGGCACGGTCGCCGAAGCGACCTCCCTCCCACGGACCGGTCATCGGGGGCGCTCCGCCACCATCGCGCGTAGTCGCTCGGGCAGGGAAAGGGTGAATCCGTCGCCGAGGGGCTCCACGGCTGGGGTGAACATCTCCACCGCCCGGTCCGCCGCCACGGCAAGCACCTCGTCGGGGGTCTCGTAGCTGCCGACCTCCATCGAGGTCAGGTAGGTGGGCGGCATGAGCGCCAGTTCACCAGCATCCGCCTGGTCAGCGGCCACCCGCGCCGGGAGCCAGGTGACCGACGACGACTCAGACGACACGTCGCGGGTGCGTTGTCCCTCGGGCAACGCTGCGACGAAGAACCAGGTGCGGTAGCGCTTCGGTTCGAAGATCGGGGTGAGCCAGGCGTCCCAGACGCCGAGCAGGTCGGTGCGCAGCACCAGGCCACGCTGGTTCAGAAAGTCGGTCATCGACAGCTCACGGGTCTCCAGGGCAACCCGGTCGGCCTCCCAATCGTCGCCGGTCGTGTCGGCGACCACGGACGACTCCGAGGTACCGGCCAACAGGACGCCGGACTCCTCATAGGTCTCGCGCACCGCCGCACATACCAGGGCCCGCGCCGTCTCCTCGTCGCAGCCGAGCCGCTGAGCCCACTCGATCGGCGTGGGACCGGCCCAGGCCACCGTGGTGTCGAAGTCACGCTGATCGACGCCTCCCCCAGGGAAGACGCACATGCCCCCAGCGAAGTCCATCGACACCTGACGGCGGAGGTAGTAGACGGCCGGACCCTGATCAGACGGGCTCATCAGGATGACGGTGGCTGCGTTGCGCGGCTCGGCGGGTGCGCGGGTGCCGTCCAGGAACTCGCGTGCGACATCGACGATCGAGTCCGGCAAGGGCACTGGCGGGAGCGGGATCTTCATGCGGCGGTGATCTCGAAAACAACCTCGACCTCGACCGGCGCGTCGAGGGGCAGCACCGTGACGCCGACCGCCGAACGAGCGTGCACGCCGGTCTCGCCGAAGGCCTGCCCGAGCAGCTCGGAAGCTCCGTTGGCGACCCCCGGCTGTCCGATGAAGTCGGGGGTCGAGGCAACGAACACCACGACCTTCACCACGCGCACGACGCGTGACAGGTCGCCGACTTGCGACCGCACCGCGGCGATGGCGTTGAGCGCGCACTGCTGGGCGCACGCGTAGGCCTCTTCGGGGCTGACCTGCCCGCCCACCTTGCCTGTCGTGATCAGCTCGCCTGACCGCATGGGCAACTGGCCCGACGTGTAGACGTAGGAACCAGTCGTGACCGCAGGCACGTAGGCCGCCACCGGAGCGGCGACCTCAGGGACGGCGAGCCCCATCTCGGCAAGGCGTTCCTCGGGGGTCACGACTACTCGACCGGACGCTTGAAGTAGCCCACCAGGTTCTCGGGGTTCATGCCCGGCGCGATCTGGACCAGCTCCCACCCGTCAGACCCGAAGTTGTCGAGGATCTGCTTCGCAGCATGGGTCAGGATCGGTGCGGTCAAGTACTCCCACTTCGTCATGGTCGGCACCCTACTCGGCGAGGCAGAATGGCTTGATGGCGTACGACGAGCGGCTTGCCGCGCGAGTCCGCGCGATCCTCGACGGACCCGAACTCGTCGAGGAGAAGCGGGGTGATGGCCGGGCGCACGTCCCGCACCTGGCTGGTCGTGACGGGGCCCGGCCTGAGTGGCGCCGAGCTCAACTCGTGGGTCCCCCGCGGGGTTGCCGTGGCCCGCAGCCTCAGCGCGCAGTGACGCCGAGCCACTCCTCGAACGTCATCTGACCCCGCGGCCCGGCGTCGCTCGGCAGCAACTTTCCCGAACGCATCTCGGCCCCAGCCGCACCGGGCACGCGCACCGGCACGATCCAGCGACCCAGGTTGCGGGCACGGTTGACCTGTCGGGCGGCGCGATCCATCCGTAGCACCTCGGGGCCGGCCAGATCGGGTGCTCGCCCAGCCGGACCGGCCTCGACCAGGTCGATCAGAGCTTCGCCCACCTCGCGTGCCGCCACCGGCTGGCTCTGCATCACCGGCACCACCGAGAGCCGACCGAGCGACGCGAACCCCAGCATCTGTTCGGCGAACTCGTGGAACTGCGTCGCGCGCAGCACCGTCCACGGCACGTCGCCGTCCGCGAGCAACCTCTCCTGAAGGCGTTTGCCCGCGTAGTACCCGGATGCCGACCCGTCGATCCCGACGATGGAGAGGGCCAGGTGATGCCCGACGCCAGCGATCTTCTCAGCGGCCAGCAACTGCCGGGTGACCGAGCCGAAGAACGCTTCGGCCTCGCTCCGTTTCTGGGTCATCACGTTGGTGGTGTCGACGACGGCCGCGACCCCGTCGAGCCGACCGGCGAGGCCGGAGCCCGTCGTGAGGTCGACCCCGGCGGCCCGGGTGAGCTCGACGACCTCGTGCCCGCGCTCACGCGCGACGTCCGCGACGTGCTTGCCCACCCCGCCAGTTGCGCCTGCCACGGCCAGCCTCATGGTCATATCTTCACCGACGAGGCCCCCGACGTGTGCAGGGGCACTAGTCTCCGGCGGGTGACCGATTGGCCGAAGGTGCGTCTGCACGTGGTGACCGGCAAGGGCGGCACGGGCAAGTCGACCGTGGCAGCGGCCCTGGCGTTGGCCCTGGCCACCCAGGGCAAGAACGTGCTGCTGTGCGAGGTGGAGGGGCGCCAAGGCATCGCGCGGATGTTCGACGTCGACCCGCTGCCCTATGCCGAGCGCCGGTTGACCACGGGCCTGCCGGCCGACGGGGGCGAGCCCGGGGTCGTGCACGCGTTGCACATCGACCCGGAGTCGGCGCTGCTGGAGTACCTCGCGATGTACTACAAGCTCGGCCGGGCCGGACGCGCCCTCGACAAGTTCGGGGTCATCGAGTTCGCCACCACGATCGCGCCGGGGGTGCGCGACGTCTTGCTCACCGGCAAGGTGTTCGAGGCGGTGCAGCGCAACAGCCGCAACAAGGGCGCTATCGACTACGACGCCGTGGTGCTCGACGCCCCGCCCACCGGCCGCATCACCCAATTCCTCAACGTGAGCAACGAGCTGGCCGGGCTCGCGAAGGTCGGACCCATCAAGGCCCAGTCCGACACGATGATGACGCTCTTCCGCTCGCCGCGGACCGCCGTGCACCTGGTGACAGTGCTCGAGGAGATGCCAGTGCAGGAGACCGGCGACGGCATCACTGAGCTGCAGGCGAACGATCTGCCCGTGGGCGGCGTGATCGTCAACCTCGTGCGTCCGCAGGACCTCACCCTCGAACAGCTCGCGGCCACCGACGCGGCCACCGTGGCCGCCGACCTGAAGGCCGCGGGGGTGGACGCCGGCGCGGCCCTCGTCGACGGACTGGTCACCGAGGGCCGCGAGCACGCCGAGCGCCGCCAGCTCGAGGCGAGCCAGCGCGCGATCGTGGCCGACCTCGACGTGCCCACCTACGAGCTGCCCCGACTGCCCCAGGGGGTCGACCTCGGCGCCTTGTACGAGCTCGCCGGATTGCTGCGCCAGCAAGGACTCGCCTGATGACCACTGCTCGCACCCGTGTCGGTCCCAGCGGACGCACTGCCACCGGTCTCGACGTCGATGCCCTGATCGATGACCGCAGCGTCGGCATCATCGTGTGCTGCGGCTCGGGTGGAGTCGGCAAGACCACCACGTCGGCCGCATTGGCTCTGCGCGCGGCCGAACGCGGCCGAACGGTCGTGGTGCTGACCATCGATCCCGCGCGTCGACTGGCCCAGGCGATGGGCATCGAGTCGCTCGACAACACCCCGCGACCCGTCGCCGGGGTCGTGCCTGCCACCGCCGACGAGGGCCGCCTCGACGCAATGATGCTGGACATGAAGCGCACCTTTGACGAGGTGGTCGAGAGCCAGGCCAGCCCGGAGAAGGCCAAGCAGATCCTCGAGAACCCCTTCTACATCGCCCTGTCGAGCTCGTTCGCCGGCACGCAGGAGTACATGGCGATGGAGAAGCTCGGGCAGATCCACGCTGACGCGCAACGTGATGGCACCTACGACCTGATCGTCGTCGACACCCCGCCCTCACGCTCGGCGCTCGACTTCCTCGACGCGCCCGAGCGACTCTCCAGCTTCCTCGACGGGCGATTCATCAAGTTGATGCTCGCCCCGGCGCGCGGTCCGGCCAAGCTGGTGTCGGCCGGGTTCAGCATCATCACCAACGCCCTCACCAAGGTGCTGGGTGCTCAGGTGCTGCGCGACCTACAGACGTTCGTGGCGGCCATCGACACCGTCTTCGGCGGCTTCCGGCAACGGGCGATGAAGACCTACGCGCTCCTCCAGGCCGAGGGCACCGCGTTCATCGTGGTTGCCGCACCCGAGCCCGACGCGCTGCGCGAGGCTGCGTACTTCGTCGAACGGCTCAGCGAGGACCGGATGCCGTTGGCCGGACTGGTCATCAACCGGGCCAGCCCCGAGCCGACCGGGGTCATCTCGGCTGACGCGGCGATGTCAGCGGCCGAGCGGCTGCGCACGGCTGACCCGAGCTCGCTCACCGCAGGACTGCTGCGGCTGCACGCCGATCAGAGTCGACTGGTAGAGCGAGAGGCCAGGCTGCGCGCGGGGTTCGCCAAGGCGCACCCGCAGGTAGCAACAGCGGTGGTGCCGGCGCTCGCCGCCGACGTCCACGACCTCGACGGGTTACGTCGAGTCGGCCAACTGCTCGCCGACCAGTAGCCGGCGCGCCCGTTCAGCGTCAGGCGTTGACGGAGACGCTGGAGCCGGTGCGAGCCGACTCGAGCACCGAACGCCACGAGGCGGCCGGACGGCGACGGAGCAGCGCACGGCGCTCACGCTCGGTCATACCGCCCCAGACACCCCACTCGATCTGGTTGTCCAGCGCTTCGGCCAGGCACTCGGTTCGCACCGGGCACGACTGACACAGCTGCTTGGCCTTGTTCTGCTCGGCTCCTCGAACGAAGAGCTTGTCCGGCTGCTCGGCACGGCACGCGGCGCGTGGCGCCCAATCTTCAACCCACATGTGATGTCCCCACATCTCGACAGAGAGGTTCGCGCCCCCATGGCGCCCCCACCAGATCCTTCTCTGACCAGAACACTAGGTGCGGCTGCTGGGCTGGACCAGACGCGTTTGACCCAACTTCCCTAGTCCTAAATGACTAGTCCGTTCGGGTGGGGCATAGCCCTAGTGAGTCTCACCGGAGTTCGTGGTCGTCGCCGGGGCTCACGTACATTGGGCCCGTGCCCAGGCCCCGATCCGAGCGTCCTCACGCCACCACGGTGTTGTCCCACCTCGGCGTGATGGTGGTCGTGTCGGCCGCGCTGGGCGTGATCGTGTCGGGTCTCGCGATCCCGTTCGCCGGCCTGGTCTCGTTCGCCGCTCGCGAGACCGCCGAGAGCATGGACAACCTCCCGGTCGACTTCGAGACCGGCACGTTGCCCCAGAAGACCACCATCTTGGACACCGACGGAAACGTGCTGGCGTCGGTCTTCGACCAGAACCGGATCAACGTGCCGCTCGGCTCGGTGTCGCGGATCATGGTCAAGGCGCTGGTCTCGATCGAGGACTACCGCTTCTACGAGCACGGCGCACTCGACCTGAAGGGCACGATGCGCGCGCTGTTCACCAATGCGGCCGAGGGCGGGGTCGTGCAGGGTGGTTCGACGCTCACCCAGCAACTGGTGAAGCAGACCCTGATCTACACCGGCCAGGAGGAGGAGGCCGACGAGGCCACCGACCGCACCTACGCCCGCAAGCTGCGCGAGCTGCGCTACGCCATCGCGCTGGAGAACCGGCACTCGAAGGACTGGATCCTCGAGCGGTACCTCAACACCGTCTACTTCGGTGACAGCGCCTACGGGGTGCAGGCTGCAGCGCGGCACTACTTCAACGTCAACGCACGTCGCCTCAACCTCAACCAGGCGGCCACCCTGGCCGGACTGGTGCAGAACCCCACCGCTTTCGACCCGACCAACCACCGCGACCGAGCCATCGAGCGCCGCGACATCGTTCTCGACCGGATGGCGGAGCTCAACGTCATCACCCAGGAGAAGTCAGACAAGGTCAAGGCTCGCGGGCTGCGGCTCAAGGTGCAGCCCAACGCCAACGGGTGCGTGAACACCGCCGCGCCGTTCTTCTGCCAGTACGCGCTCAACTACCTCAAGGCCGACCCTGCGCTGGGCAAGACCGAGGAGGAGCGCGAGGCCCTGATCTTCTCCGGCGGTCTCACGATCGGTACCACGATCGACCTCGGCTACCAGGCGGCTGCCGACCAGGCCGTGGCCAATCACGTGTTCCCCCGCGACCAAGCCATCGGCGCGCTTGCCATGGTCGAGGCCGGTACCGGGGCGGTGAAGGCGATCGCGCAGTCACGCCCGATGGGCAACAAAAAGAGGCTCGGCCAGACGTACCTCAACTACCTGGTGCCCAAGAGGTACGGCAACGCCAACGGCTTCCAGGCCGGGTCGACCTTCAAGGCGTTCGTGCTCGCCAGCGCCATCGAACAAGGCATCGAGCTCAACCGTGTCTACAACTCCCCCCAGGAGATGGACTTCGATTCGGCCGACTTCGCCAACTGTCCGGGCAAACCGCCGTTCGCTGGCCCGTTCACGACGCCGAACTCCACCAGCGGCGGCTTCGAGAACCTGTACTCAGGCACCCGCGACTCGGTCAACACGTTCTACATGCAGCTCGAGCGCGACACCGGGGTCTGCGAGCCCTACAAGCTCGCCCGCGACATGGGCGTGCTGCTGACCGACCCGGAGGGCAAGCGCGGTCAGCCCGAACGGATCCCGAACTTCACGCTCGGTGTCGCCGACGTGAGCCCGCTGGAGATGGCCGAGGCCTACGCCACGTTCGCTGCCCGAGGCTTGCACTGCGACTCACAGCCGATCACGACCATCCGCGACGCCAACGGTCGGCTCCTCAAGGAGTACGCGCCTACGTGCAGGCAGGTCATCGAGACCACCACGGCCGACGCCGTCAGTGACGTGCTCCGCGGCGTGATCGAAGGTGGCTTCGCCTCGGCGCAGGCGCTCGACCAGCCCGCAGCCGGAAAGACCGGAACCACCAACGAGGGTCGCTCGGTGTGGTTCGTGGGTTACACCACTCAGGTCGCCGCCGCCGCAATGATCGCTGGCGCCAACGAGTTCGGCACACCCACCACGCTCGAGGGCGTCTCGGTCGGTGGCTCGACAATCTTCGGCGCCTCCGGCTCAGGCGTCGCGGGTCCGATCTGGGGCGACGCCATGAAGGTGATCGACGACGGGCTGGCCAACGAGAACTTCATCTTCCCCTCAACCGTTCCCGGTGCTGGAGTCGAGTTCGCAGCCGTCCCCCGCGCACCCAGGCCGCCCCCTAGGCGCGGCGGCAGACGCTAGCCCCGGCCGTCAACCGAGCTGACGACGCACTTCGGCCGCGACCACGCCCCCGTCGGCGCGACCCTTCACCTGGGGCGTGACCACGCCCATCACCTTGCCCATCGCCTTCATGCCATCTGCAGCAGCACCGGTCTGCTCGATGGCGGCGCTCACGAGGGCGGTGATCTCGTCGGCCCCGAGCTGTTCGGGAAGGTAGACCGCAAGCACCTCGGCCTCGGCCCGTTCCTTGGCGGCGCTCTCGACGCGGCCGCCGTCCTCGAACGCCGTCGCGGCCTCGCGTCGCTTCTTCGCCTCCGAGGCCAGCACCGTGACCACCTCGTCGTCGGTGAGCTCCTTGGCGACCTTGCCTGCGACCTCTGCGTTGGTGACGGCGGTCAGCACCATCCGCAGCGTCGAGGAGCGGAGTTCGTCACGCGCCTTGATGGCGGTGGTCAGGTCGGCGCGGAGCTGCTCCTTGAGGGTGGTCATGCTCGTCATTGTGGCAGCCTGGCCTCGTGACGTCGGCCCGGTTTCTGCAGCGCTTCCTCGGGGTCGGCTTGGCGGCCGGTGCAGGAATGACGGCCTACGCCCTGCACGAGGCCCGCCAGTACACGTTGCGCCGGGTCGAGGTGCCGCTGCTGCCTGTGGGCGCGCGCCCGCTCCGGGTCCTGCACGTGAGCGACCTGCACCTGACGCCTGGGCAGCGCCGCAAGCAGGACTGGGTGCGAGGCCTGGCCGACCTGCAGCCCGACCTCGTTGTCGACACCGGCGACAACCTGGCTCACCGCGACGCCGTCCCGGTGGTCTGCGACGCGCTCGGAGGTCTGCTCGACGTGCCGGGCGTCTTCGTGCACGGCTCGAACGATTACTTCGAGCCGTCGCTGCGCAACCCGTTGCGCTACCTGCTTCCCGACGACGGCCGCCGGCACACCGACACCGCGCACCTACCGTGGCCCGAGCTGTCCCGCCGCTTCACCGATGCTGGCTGGCTCGACCTCACCAACACGCGGGGCTCACTCACCGTCGGGGAGCTCACCTTGGCCTTCGCCGGCGTCGACGATCCGCACCTGCGCTACGACCGGCTCGACGTGGTCGCCGGCCCCGCCGACCCTGACGCCGACGTGCGCCTCGGCATTGCCCACGCCCCCTACCTGCGGGTCCTCGACCAGTACGCCGCCGACGGCTACGACGGCGTCCTCGCTGGGCACACTCACGGCGGTCAGGTGTGCCTGCCCGGGGGTAGGGCGCTGACCACCAATTGCGACCTCGAGCCAGCGAGAGCCCGCGGCTTGAACCGGCATCCGGCGAACTCGGCGGTCGACGAACCGGGCTCGACGTGGCTGCACGTGTCGGCTGGCCTCGGCACCAGTCCGTACGCCCGAATCAGGGTCGCGTGCCGCCCGGAGGCCACCCTCCTGACCCTGGTGCCGATTGCAGAGTGACTCCACGGCTCGGGTATGCTCCCGTGCTTGTGAGTCCGGTACGTAGGACCCACGTTCGGGCTGTGGCGCAGCTTGGTAGCGCGCTTCGTTCGGGACGAAGAGGCCGCAGGTTCAAATCCTGTCAGCCCGACCCGGTGATGTCTCAGGACATCGACGACACCCGGACCTGCGAAGGCAGGTCCGGGTGTCGTGCTTTGTGCCGTCAGCACGCCCCGACAAGGGCGAACCGGGTGGATCAGAGAAGCCCGGGGAGGGCTTGTGCGGCGGTGTAACCGGCGACGACCAGCACCAGCACGGTGAAGGCTCCGCTGAGCCAGGCGTTGTCGACCCGTCCGGCTAGGCGGGCACCCAGGGCGGCTGCGGTGGCCGACGAGGCCGTCAGGACCAGAACCGGAATCCAATCGGGGGAGACCCCCGAACCAGCCCGCACCACCAAGGCAACGGCGCTGACTATCGCGATCACGACAAGTGAGGTGCCGGCGGCCTCGTGCATCGAGAGCCCGAGCCCCCACAGAAGTGCTGGCACCACCACGAAACCCCCACCGACCCCGAGGAACCCGGTCAGCAGACCGACGGCGGTGGCCGTCACGACCACCAGCCCAAGTCGCCCGCACCGGCAGGCAAAGGAGGGGCTGAAACTCAGCAAGGACGGCTCGTGAGGCCCTCGCCCGCCGCCTTTCGAGCTCGGATCGTCGGAACCGCTCGTGAGCCGTTCTCGCCAGTCACCGATCTGCCGAATCGCCATGACCACTCCGACCACGACCATCAACGCGGAGAACGCTGCCAGCAGCACGTCGTCAGCCACGGCACTCGCCGCCCACGCCCCGGCCGCCGCTCCGAGCACGGCCACCAACGCAAACCCGAGGCCGCGCCCCAGGAGCACGTTCCCCTCGCGCCGAGCCACGACCGCACCGATCACGGACGTCACGCCCACGACCACGAGCGAGCCGGTCGTGGCCTGGGCAGCGGACTGGTCGAGCAGTTAAACCAGTACGGGCACCGCCAGGATCGACCCACCCCCTCCCAGAGCCCCCAGGGCCGTTCCGATCACGAGACCCGCGACGACAGCGAGGACGACTTCCATGTCAGGCGACGCCGGAGGTGGCGCCCTCGATGAGGTGCAGTCCGACAGACTCAGCGTTCTCGAACTTGTCGTCGATCGCGACGGGCGCGCGGCCGGAGGCGTCCAGGATCGACGCGGCCACCGAGGCCCGATACCCGCTGGCGCAGTGCACCCACACCTCGCCCTCAGGGACGTCGTCCAGTCGCCTCGGCAGGTCGTGGATGGGAACGTTGACGGCGCCTTCGATAGCTGCCTTCTCGAACTCGTCGGCCCGCCTTACGTCGAGCACGACCACCGAGCGGCGCTCTCGTGTGTCCGCTAGGTCAGCAAAGGTCGCCGTCGAGAAGCTGGTCAGACCGCGGTCGGACCAATCCTCGGGTTCACCCACCGCATGCGCAGCCGGTCGGTCGATCCCGACGCGGACCAGCTCGCGCTGGGCCTGCGCCACGTCGTCGACGCTTTCGCCCAAGAGGGTCACCGGAGTTCCCCAGTCGATGAGCCAGGCCAGGTAGATCGCGAAGCCACCGTCGAGACCGAAGTTCAACGTGCCTGGCGCGTGACCGGCAGCGAAGGCAGTGCGCGCACGGAGATCGACCACCCACTCGCCGGCCTCAATCCGACGCCGAAGCTCGGCGGCGTCCGCCCGCTGGGGAGGACTCAAATCGGGAGCCTGCGGTCCCTCGGAGTTACGAACCCCCATGTGCGCGTAGTACGCCGGCCACGCACCGAGGCCGTCGATCAACTCCCGAACGTAGGTCTCCTCGTCCTGGGTGAGCACGGGGTTGCCGGCCTTCTCCTCGCCGATGGTGGATGACGTCGCGTCAGATTGGGTAGCCGCGCAGAACGAGCCGAAGCCATGCGTGGGGTACAGCTCGGCGGCATCCGGCAGTTGCTCGACCAGCCGCTGAGCCGAAGCGTGCTGATGCCGCGCCAGAGTCTCGGTGTGCTCCTCGCCCATCAGGTCAGGTCGCCCCGTCGCGCCGTAGAGCAACGACCCCCCACTGAAGAGGGCAACCTGCTCGCCTTCGAATGACAACGCGTAGGAGAGGTGAGTGAAGGTGTGGCCCGGCGTGGCGATAGCGCGCAGCTCCATTCGCTCACCGATCTCGATGACGTCGCCGTCCCGGACGGGGCGCCGGTCGAAGGACACGTCGTCCTCGGCGCCGACCCAATAGCTCGCTCCCGTCGCCTGAGCGAGAGCCAGACCTCCGGTGACGTAGTCGTTGTGCACGTGCGTCTCGAACACGTGGGTCAGCCGGACGCTGTCCTCTTCCAACACCTCGAGGACGCGATCGATGTCGCGTTGCGGGTCGATTGCTGCAGCACACTCACCGTCGTGGACCACGTAGCTGCGGTCACCGAGGCTCGATGTCTCGACGACCCGCACCGTCACAGCACCACCCCCTGGGTTCTCCACGGGCTCGCGTTCGGCCTGGTCGTCGTCCTGCTCACCCATGGCTCGCTCCTCTGCTGGCGTGGTTGCTCTACACCCGTCGCCTATCCCCCTCGGGGGTTCCGTAAACGTCACTCACCCCTCCGGAGGGGCCCATCCCCCGGCTTCGCCCGGTTCGAGATGGGTCGCCGCCCCATGCCAAACTGCTGCCATGTCAGACGTGGAGCGGGAGGGGCCAAGCCTCGAGCCGCCCACCCTGTTCGGGCGCAAGAAGACCGCCTCTCGCGCTACCCCCACGTCGCCAGAACCGGCGCCCGGGAAGGCCGAGGAGTCTGAAGCGCCCCGAGCTCCGCGGCCCGTCCTGCCGCCCTTGCCACGCGTGGCCGACCGTGTGGGTCCTAAGGTGCCGCGCGTGACGCAGCGCCGCACGGAGCGTGACGAAGGCGATGTTCAGCCGCCGTCACCGGCCGACCCCGCGACGGAGGTCGAGACCGATCTCACGACCGCGAGCGATGTGCCGGGCGAAGCCATCAGCGCTGAATCGAGCGACGAATCCAGTCA
>JBAUWM010000247.1:0-3042 GCA_049583775.1 Nocardioides sp. | reverse complement strand
CATGACTGACAGCAAGACCTACGACGTCGTCGTGCTCGGCGCCACCGGCTTCACCGCCCGCTTGGCCACCGCCCATCTGGCGGCCAACCTTCCGGCAGACGGCGTCCGTTGGGCGCTGGCGGGTCGTTCGCAGGAAAGACTCGAAGGCGTGCGCGCCGACCTGGTCGCGATCAATCCGTCCCTGGTCGACCTTCCGATCCTCATCGTCGACATCACCTCGGCGTCCGAGCTGACTGAGCTGGCGCGGTCGACCAAGGTGCTGGTGAACGCGACCGGGCCGTACTTGATGCATGGCGAACCGGTGGTGCGGGCGTGTGCGACCGAGGGCACCGACTACGTCGACCTGTGCGGCGAGCCCGAGTTCGTCGACCTGATGTACCTGGCGCACCACGAGACGGCGGCTCGCACCGGAGCGCGGCTCGTGCACGCCGCCGGCTTCGACTCGGTGCCGCACGACTTGGGTGCGTTGCACGCGGTGAGTCAGATCGACGCGTCAGGCCCAGTCACGTTGCGCGGCATCGTGCGCGCCACCGGCGGTGTCAGCGGTGGGACGGCGGCGTCTTTGCTCAACGCGTTCTCCCGTCTTCGTCAGATGCGGGACGCCGCCACACGACGTGCGGCCGCCGAGGACGCGATCACGACCAGGACCTCGCGCCAGTCGACCGGACGACCCCACCGCGACCCGGTCACGGGACTGTGGCTGCTCCCGATGCCGGCCATCGACCAGGCCATCGTCGCGCGCAGTGGCGCGTCTCTCGCGCAGTTCGGCTCCAACTTCACCTATTCGCACTTTGCCGGGCTGCGACACCTGCCGGTGCTGATCGGCGGGCTGGCGGGGGTTGGTGTCGGCCTGGGGTTGGCGCAGATCGGCCCCGTGCGGCGCCTTGTCTCGGCGCGGTTGCCTCAGGGTGCTGGCCCGGACGACGCCACGGGGGCTGCTGCGTCGTTCACCGTCGATTTCATTGCCGAGCACGCGGGTGGTCGCACCCACACGCAGGTGGCGGGTCCGGATCCGTACGACTTGTCGGGAATCGCGCTGATCGAGACCGCCTTGAGCCTCGCGTTCGACGACAACCCCGACGTGGCTGGTCAGGTGACGACCGCCCAGGCATGCGGCGCTGCGCTGACCCGGCGTCTGGCGAATCACGGGATGACGATGAGCGTCGTGAGCACCTCGTCATGACGGTCTGCGCGCCATGAACGACCGCAAGATCCCCCGCGACAAGACCGACGACTACGGCGAGGCCGCGATCAAGGCTCGCCAGGAGTTCGTGCGCGAGCACACCGGCAGCGCAGTGCAGCACCAGGCGTCGTACTCGCTCGACCCGGCCACGCTGCCCGGCAACATCGAGAACTTCTTCGGAGTCGCCCAGGTGCCGATCGGCCTCGCGGGTCCGTTGCTCGTGAATGGCGAGCACGCTCAGGGCGAGTTCTTCGTGCCGCTCGCCACCACCGAGGGCACGCTCGTCGCCTCCTACAACCGGGGCATGAAGCTGTGCCGAGCAGCCGGTGGAGTGACCGCCACGGTGATCGACGACCGGATGCAGCGGGCGCCGGTGTTCACGTTCGGCGATGCTCGCGAGGCCCGGGCATTCGGTGAGTGGCTTGACGAGCATTTCGACGAGATCGCCGCGGCTGCTCAGACAACGACCACCTCGGGCAAGCTCATCGACATCCAGAAGTTCTCGGTGTCGAAGCTGCTCTACACGCGCTTCAACTACACGACCGGCGACGCCGCCGGACAAAACATGACCGGCAAGGCCACCTTTGCGGCCTGCGCGTGGATCAAGCAGAACTATCCGGGCGAGCTGCACTTCCTGCTCGAAGGCCAGTTCGCCACCGACAAGAAGACGTCGGTGGTCAACATGCTGCACACGCGCGGCAAGCGGGTGGTCGCCGAGATCACGCTGCCCGCGGCGCTCGTCGAGGAGCAGATGCACGTCAGCACCGACAAGCTGTTCAGCGCACGGATGAAGGGCCAGCTGGGCTCGATCATGTCGGTCACCAACAACAACGGAAACCACTCCGCCAACGGCATCACCGCGATCTTCATCGCCACCGGGCAGGACGTCGCCAACGTGGCCGAGTCGTCGGCGATGTACGGCTTCTCCGAACTGCTGCCCAACGGCGACTTCTACGCCTCGGTGACGCTTCCGTCGCTGATCATCGCCACGTATGGCGGAGGCACCGGCCTGGCCACTCAGCGCGAAGGACTCGAGATGATGGGCTGCTACGGCGCCGGCGGCGTCCGC
This sequence comes from Nocardioides sp., assembly GCA_049583775.1. GTDB lineage: Bacteria > Actinomycetota > Actinomycetes > Propionibacteriales > Nocardioidaceae > Nocardioides. Next base: position 790 of record JBAUWM010000247.1, on the reverse strand, counting down.
AAGCTTGCCGAGATCATCGCGGCGACGGTGCTGGCCGGCGAGCTCTCGCTGGGGTCGGCAGTGGTGGCCGAGGAGTGGGTGCAGGCCCATGACGACTTGGGTCGTAACCGGCCTTGACTCGTTCCTGATCTAGGTTCCGCAAGGTTTCCTCAAGTTCTCGTCGAGGGACGCGAATGGCGAGAATCCGCCCCTAGGCTTGATCTTTCGGAGTCCGAGGGGGGAATCGTGAACGGATCTACTGACGCAGCTACGCGCGCAACCATCGGCTATCACGCCGCCCGTGAGGTCGCCCTCGGCGAAGCCCTCGCCGCGCTGCCGGCACATTCCTGGACCGTCATCTCCAACGTTGCCTGGCCCGACCGTCACGGCTCGGTCATCGACTTCGTCGTTGTCGGACCTCCCGGAGTCTTCGTCGTCGACGACCAGCTGCTGGTCGGTAACGTCACGTTGCACGACAGCGTCCTGCGTCACAACGGCCGCAACCGCTCGTCGGTGATCGGCGAGGCCTTTGGCGCCGCGCGTTCGGTGCTCGGCTCGCTCCCTGGGGTGCGGGCCGATCTGGTGCAGCCCCTGGTCTGCGTGGCCGGCGGCCACCACGTGCGCGGCGAGGTCGACGGCGTCACCGTGTGCACCCCGATCGACATCGTGCAGTGGCTCTCGAGCCGCCCCGCCATCTTCGCCGACGCCGATCTGGCCTACGTGGTGCACGAGGCCCGTACTCGCTTGCGCCCAGTGGAGACCTCGGCCGTGGTGGGCGCGATGACTGACGCGCACCCGACCGCGCTCGAGC
>JBAUWM010000246.1:0-2303 GCA_049583775.1 Nocardioides sp. | reverse complement strand
CGTTTGGCCAAACGCCTTTGGTCAACGGCTTCGGCGGACTGCCTCTGCTGTTCGACACCGAGAACCCCGCAGCAGCGCAACTCGACGCGGTGCTCGACGGTCTGACGCAGGCGTTGCTGGCTCACCCGGCCGTAGGCGCGGTCCTCGGACTCGCGCTGGGCGGGCTTGGCGGCGGGGAGATCCCCGACGTCGCCGGTCTGGCCACGACCTTGGCCGATCCAGAGGCGCTGACCGACCTGCTCACGGCGGTCTCAGATGTCGAGGGGCTCGAGGGGCTCGACGCGATCCCTGGGCTGGCTGACGCTCTCGGCGTGGTGGAGATGTTGCCGCTGACTGACGTTCTAGGAACCCTCCTCGGCCTCCTAGGAGGCTAGGAGTCCCGCCAGCCCAGCATCCACCGAGGGGGTGGGGACCCAGCCGGGTCCCTGCCCCCTCGGCGTTCCAGTCTCGTCTCCAGTGAGGTCCACCCCGTGTTCGAATCATCGCCATCTTTCCTCCGAACTTGGAAGGTGCGAGCGATCCTCCTGTTCGTCGGCCTCGCCGTCGCTGTGCTCGCCTTCCTGGTCACTCAACGCAGCGATGATGACTCAGCGAGCAACGCAGCGAGTCCGCAGTCGACCAGTCCAGCGGCAACTGATGGTGCAAGCGGTGGCACCGATCCTGCCGCCGAGCCCCCGGACAGCAACGAGCCGGCCGGAGCGGAGGCCAGTTCCCCGGTCAACCCGTCTCAGTCCGACGGTGCGGAGAGCAATATCCCCGATTCCATCGACGCACAGGTTCCTGAAGACGTCCGAGACGTGGCCCTACGTACCTCCGACCTGCCGCCCGGGTTCGTGCCCGTCGACCGGGTCGCACCCGTTGACCTATCGTCGCTCTGCCCAGAAGCCCCTGAGGTAGCCGAACTACCCTTCGTCAGTGATCAAATGATCTTCGAGCAAGCCTCGTCAAAGGCCCTGCTCATCAGCATCGTGGGTGACTACGGCAACAAGCCGGCCGCCTCCAACTACCTCGCCAGCGTGGGTAAGGCAGTAAACGCCTGCTCGCTCTCGGGCGCGGCCGGCGGCCTTCGTCTAACCCGGAATACGGGCGACGAATCCGGCGACTCAAGCGTCGCGGCTTCGCTTCGTGGCGAGACTGACGGCAACAACGTTGCTGGCGAGTTTCGCTACCTTCGCGTTGGGTCGCGCATCGCCGTCATCATCACCCTGAGCACCGGGACCGGCGATGCGCGGGTTGCCGATGAGGCTGCCCGAGCGATCGCCGCCAGGTTCAAGGCCGACTAGTCAGCTTCAAAGCGAGGCAAGAGCCTCGTTCAAGGTCGTCGAGGGACGCATGACGGCCTCGGCTTTGGCGTCGTCGGGGCGGTAGTATCCCCCGATGTCGGCCGGGCTGCCCTGCACACCATTGAGCTCGGCGACGATCTTCTCCTCGTTCGCCGCCAACGAGTCGGCCAGCGGCTTGAAGGCGGCGGCGAGGTCGGCGTCCTCGGTCTGCCCGGCGAGCTCCTGGGCCCAGTAGAGCGCCAGGTAGAAGTGCGAGCCGCGGTTGTCGATGCCGCCGAGCTTGCGGGTCGGGGACTTGTCCTCGTTGAGGAACGTGCCAGTGGCGCGATCGAGGGTGTCGGCCAGCACCTGCGCGCCGGCGTTGTCGGCGAAGTTCGCGAGGTGCTCGAACGAGGCGGCCAGCGCGAAGAACTCACCCAGGCTGTCCCAGCGCAGGTAGTTCTCCTTCACCAGCTGCTGCACGTGCTTGGGGGCCGAACCACCCGCGCCGGTCTCGAAGAGGCCACCGCCGTTCATCAGCGGCACCACCGAGAGCATCTTGGCCGACGTGCCGAGCTCGAGGATCGGGAACAGGTCGGTGTTGTAGTCACGCAGCACGTTTCCGGTGACCGAGATGGTGTCCTCGCCCTGGCGGATCCGCTTCAGCGAGTAGGCACACGCCTCGGCCGGCGCCATGATCTCGATGGTCAGACCGTCGGTGTCGTGCTCGGTGAGGTACTCCTTGACCAGCCCGATCAGGTTGGCGTCGTGGGCGCGGGTCTCGTCCAGCCAGAAGATGGCCGGCGCTCCGGAGGCGCGGGCGCGGGTGACCGCCAGCTTGACCCAGTCACGGATGGGGGCGTCCTTGGTCTGGCAGGCGCGCCAGATGTCGCCTGGCTGCACGTCGTGCTCGATCAGTGCGTCACCTGCACTGTTCACCACGCGCACGGTGCCAGCGGCCGGCACCTCGAAGGTCTTGTCGTGCGAGCCGTACTCCTCGGCCGCCTTGGCCATCAGGCCGACGTTGGGCACCGAGCCCAT
>JBAUWM010000245.1:0-4576 GCA_049583775.1 Nocardioides sp. | reverse complement strand
GTCGTCGGCAAGTTCGTCGAGTTCTACGGCCCCGGCGTCTCGGCGCTGCCGCTGGCCAACCGCGCCACCATCGGCAACATGAGCCCCGAGTTCGGCTCGACCATCGCGGTCTTCCCGATCGACGAGCAGACCATCGAGTACCTCAAGCTGACCGGCCGCACGGCTGAGCAGCTTGCGTTGGTGGAGACCTACGCCAAGGAGCAAGGCCTCTGGCACGACCCCGACGCTGAGCCGCGCTACTCAGAGAAGCTCGAGCTCGACGTCTCGACCGTCGTGCCCAGCCTGGCCGGCCCGAAGCGTCCGCAAGACCGCGTGCAGGTGAGCGAGGCCGGGCCCAAGTTCATCGAGGCGCTCAAGGACTACACCGACGAGCCCGACAAGACCATCGACTTTGAGATCGACGGCCAGAAGGTGACCATGGGCCACGGCGCGGTCACGATCGCGGCGATCACCTCGTGCACCAACACCTCCAACCCGTCGGTCATGATCGCGGCCGCGCTGCTGGCCAAGAACGCGGTCGACAAGGGCCTGTCGCGCAAGCCGTGGGTCAAGACCACCCTGGCGCCTGGGTCGAAGGTCGTCTCCGACTACTACGAGAAGTCCGGTCTGACGCCGTACCTCGACAAGCTCGGCTTCAACCTCGTCGGCTATGGCTGCACCACCTGCATCGGCAACTCCGGTCCGCTCATCCCCGAGGTCAGCAAGGCCGTCAACGACGCCGACCTCGCGGTCACCAGCGTGCTGTCGGGCAACCGCAACTTCGAGGGGCGGATCAACCCTGACATCAAGATGAACTACCTCGCATCGCCCCCGTTGGTGGTGGCGTACGCCCTGGCCGGGTCGATGGATCTCGACCTGTTCGGTGACCCGCTGGGTCAGGACTCCGACGGCAACGACGTGTTCTTGAAGGACATCTGGCCCTCGCCGGCCGAGGTCGAGCAGGTGATCGCTGACTCGATCAGCTCCGAGATGTTCGGCGACAGCTACTCCGACGTCTTCGCTGGCGACGAGCAGTGGCGCTCGCTCCCGACGCCCGAGGGCAAGACGTTCGCGTGGGACGAAGACTCCACCTACGTGCGCAAGCCCCCGTACTTCGACGGCATGCCCGACGAGCCGGAGCCGGTCACCGACATCGAGGGTGCCCGGGTGCTGCTCAAGCTCGGCGACTCGGTCACGACCGACCACATCAGCCCCGCCGGTGCGATCAAGAAGGACAGCCCGGCTGGCAAGTATCTCGCCGAGCACGGCGTCGAGCAGCGGGACTTCAACTCCTACGGCTCGCGACGCGGCAACCACGAGGTCATGATCCGGGGCACGTTCGCCAACATCCGGCTGCGCAACCAGATCGCCGAGGGCACCGAGGGCGGCTTCACGCGCGACTTCACTGACCCTGAGGCGCCGGTGACCTCGGTGTTCGAGGCCTCGGAGAAGTACATCGCCGACGGCATCCCGCTCGTCGTCCTGGCGGGCAAGGAGTACGGCTCCGGCTCCTCGCGCGACTGGGCCGCCAAGGGCACCTCGCTGCTCGGCGTCAAGGCTGTGATTGCCGAGTCCTACGAGCGCATCCACCGCTCCAACCTGATCGGTATGGGCGTCATCCCGCTCCAGTTCCCGGCCGGCGAGACCGCCGAGTCACTGGGCCTGACCGGCACGGAGACCTTTGCGATCTCGGGCATCACCGAGCTCAACGAGGGTCGTACGCCGAAGACCGTGAAGGTCACTGCCGGCGACGCGTCGTTCGACGCCGTCGTGCGCATCGACACTCCTGGCGAGGCGAACTACTTCCGCAACGGCGGAATCATGCAGTACGTGCTGCGCAACCTGCTCCGCGTCTGATCCGACGCTGACCCGTCTCCTGTTGGGGACGGGTCAGCGTGGCGGCCCTGGTGAGACCGGGTGCGTCGGTCACGATGGTGGGGTGATCCTTCCCCCACGGCTGACCGTCCTGTTGCCCGCCCTGCCTGCCCTCCTGCTCGTGCTCGCCAGCTGCGCCGACGGCGCCGTCGAGACGGCTGCGGAGCCTTCGGCTCCGGCGTCCTCTACCGAGTCGGCGCCTGAGCCCACAGACGACCCAACGCCCGAGCCCGACGAGACCGCCACCAGCGAGCCAGTCGAGCCCGAGCCGACGGTCGATGACCCGTCGCAGCCGGTCACCACCTACGAGGGCGCCGTGGCGCGGTTCGACACCTTCGGGCAAGAGCCCCAGGGCGGCATCCGGTTCCAGACGCCCGACGGCATCTACTGCTTGCTCGACTCGGACTTCGTGCAGGGCTGTGAGCTCAACCGCGGCGGCATTCCTGCCCCCGAGTTCTGCGGCGACGGCCCCAGCCAGTCGGTGGGGCGGATCGAGCGCACCACCGGCGCGTTCGAGGCGGTGTGCAACAGCGACACCATCCGGGAGCCGGGCGCTCCGAAGCTGGCCTTTGACTCGGTAGCCGCCGGAGCCTCAGGGCTGCAGTGCCTCTCCCAGTCCATCGGCGTCACCTGTATCGACACCACCACCGAACAGGGCTTCTTCCTCTCCGGCTCGAAGTACTCGGTCTTCTGACCGGTCGCCGGTCGCGAACACCGCGCGGATGCTGTCTCCGTAGGGTGGAGCCATGATCGTCGCGTTCAGCATCAGCCCGACTTCCGGTGACGCCGACGGGGGAGTGACCGCTGCGGTCGCGGCCGCGGTTCGGGTCGTCCGCGAGTCGGGACTGCCCCACGAGACCAACGCGATGTTCACCAACATCGAGGGCGAGTGGGACGAGGTGATGGACGTCGTCAAGCGTGCCGTCGACGCTGTCGCGGCGGTCTCGCCGCGCGTGGGGTTGGTGCTGAAGGCCGACATCCGCCCCGGTCGCACTGGCGAGATGGCCGCCAAGGTCGAGCGACTCGAACGCGCGCTGGATGACTGAGCAGCCCCTGGCTGAGCCGTCACCTGTCGTGCTGGCACGTCGATGGTGGCCGTTGGTCGTGGCGGGCGTCCTGGCCACGCTGTCGATCGGGACCGGCGCGGCACTGGCGCTCGTGATCGAGGAGGAGCGTCCGGCCGACCTGTCAGAGGTCGTGGTCTACGAGGACCTTCCGGTCACGCACGTGCGTGATCCTTACCCGTACGCACAGTCGCCGCCTGCGGGCGGTCCGCACTTTGAGGTGTGGCTCGAGTGCGGCGTCTACGACTCGGCGGTGCCCGACGAGATGGCGGTGCACGACCTCGAGCACGGCACGTTCTGGTTCGCCTACGACCCTGAAGAACTCTCGGACGACGAGGTCGATGAGTTGGCTGGTGCGCTGCCTGGCAACGGGATCATGGCGCCCTATCCCGGCCTGGCGTCGCCAGTGGTGGTGACCGTCTGGGAGCGTCAGCTGGCGCTCGACGGCGCCGACGATCCGCGGCTGCCGCTGTTCATCGACGAGTTTGCCGGCGGCACGACCGCTCCCGAACCGATGGCCTCGTGCGCCGGTGGGGTCACCGAGGACGAGCTCAGGGGAGTGCAGCCGTCGTGACCGCATCGAGGGGAGAGACCTGATGGACAGCGAGACTCGCGCCTATCGCACGGGTGACGTCGAGCGCGTGCTCGACCTGACCCGTGACTGCGCCGACTGGGTCGGCGGGCGTGGAGACGGCCTGCTGCACGTGTTCGTGCCTCACGCGACGGCGGGCATCGCCATCCTCGAGACCGGTGCCGGCAGCGACGACGACCTGCTTGCAGCGCTCCGCGACCTGCTGCCCGCCGACGATCGGTGGATGCACCGCCATGGCAGCCCTGGGCACGGGCGCTCACACGTGATGCCAGCGCTGATCCCGCCGTACGCCACCGTGCCGGTGCTCGAGGGTCGCCTGGCGTTGGGCACCTGGCAGTCGATCTGCCTGGTCGACCTGAACATCGACAACCCCGAGCGCGAGGTGCGGTTCAGCTTCCTGGGGTCGTAGGTTGCGCTGGTGACGCGGGTGCGGGGCTCCGAGGTGTGGGCGGTGCCCGGATTTCGGCGCTACTTCCTCGGCCGCACCATCTCGACGTTCGGTTCGGCGTTCGGCATCCTCGCCCTCACCTTCGCCGTGCTCGAAGCGACCGGTAGCGCCGCCGACCTCGGGATCGTCCTGGGCGCCTCTGCGGTGCCGGCGCTGCTGCTGATGCTGATCGGCGGCGTGGTCGGTGACCGACTCGAGCGGCGACGGATCTTGGTCTCGACCGACCTCGTCATGGGTGCCACCCAACTAGCCGCCGCTGCGTGCTTTGCCTTCGGTTTCGAGACGATCGCTCTCATCGCCGGGCTGCAAATGGTGCGCGGGGCCGCAAGTGCGTTCTTCAACCCGGCGTCTACCGGCATGCTTCCGACCATCGTGCCGGCCTCGCAGGTGCAGTCGGCCAACGCCGTTCTCGGCATGGCCGGCAATGTCAGCGGCATTGTGGGCCCGGCAGCGGCCGGCGTCGTGATCGCGACGACGTCGCCCGCAACGGCGCTCGTGGTCGATGCCGGCACGTACTTCGTCAGTGCCCTGTTCTTGTGGAGCCTGCCTCGGTCGCGCGGACGCGTGCAGGCCGGCATGAAGGTGCTCGACGACGTCCGAGAGGGCTGGCGCGAGTTC